>CAJOOU010000236.1 GCA_905236735.1 uncultured Eubacterium sp.
CTGTGAAGAATAGGTGTACCCGGATGTTCCTTTGATGTACACGGCCACTGGAGTCCATTACCTCCTACTTCTTCACTGTCAAGTCTCTCATGAGAGATACCTGCAAATGAAGGTGTGAGTGAAGCAATCTCATCCATAATCTCAGCAGCAGTCATATGCGGTTGGTTGTATCCCATACGGTTCATGATTTCCGTAAAGATCCATGTATCAAGGCGGCTGCCTTCAGGGCCTTCCACTGCCTTTCTTACTCTCTGGACTCTTCGCTCTGTATTTGAGAATGTTCCTTCTTTTTCCGCATAGCAGCGTCCCGGAAGTACTACATCCGCAAACTTGGCTGTCTCTGACATAAAAAGGTCATCAACAACAAGGAAATCAAGGTTTGTGAGTGCTTTGATGATGTGATTGGTATCCGGATCTGTTGTCATAGGATCCTCTCCGAAAATAAAGAGACCCTTAATCTGTCCGTCTATCATCTTTTCAAAACACTCTGTTGCCTTTGTACCTTCGTTTTTGTTAAGCTCTACGCCCCATGCATCCTCAAACTTTTTAATAACATCAGGATTCTTCACCTTCTGATATCCTGTAAAGTCTGTAGGCATTGCACCCATATCGCAGGCACCCTGAACATTGTTCTGACCACGAATCGGGCATACACCGCAGCCTTCTTTACCAATCTTACCGCAAATCATTGCAAGGTTTGAAAGCGACATAACGCCCTCTGTACCTCTTGAATGCTCTGTTACACCGAGACAATAGAATATAGGCGCACGCTCTGCGGTTGCATACATTCTTGCGGCTGCTCTTAAATCATCCGGATTTAAGTGGCAGATTTCTCCGACCTTCTCCGGTGTATAAGGCTTAACAGTCTCTTTTAACTTTTCAAACTGCTCTAAATCAGTGTAGTTTTCTACAAAGTCTTTGTCATATAAGTTTTCTTCGATGATAATGTGCATCATGCCGTTGGCAAATGCGACATTTGTACCCGGCTTAAGCTTGAGGTGGATATCAGCCTTTTTAGCAAGACCTGTATCACGAGGATCTACTACCACAAGACCCTTTCCTTTGGCTATAGCCTGTCTGATCTGCATACCTATAACAGGGTGTGCTTCCTCAGGGTTTGAACCGACAATAAGCATCATATCAGAATCATGCGTAGTGTCGTAAATGGTGTTAGTCATAGCACCTGAACCTAATGTAGTTGCCAGACCGGCAACTGTAGGAGCATGTCAGACCCTTGCACAGTTATCAGTATTATTTGTCTTGAAGGCTGTGCGGACCATTTTCTGTAACATATATACATCTTCGTTTGTCGAACGGGAACATGCAAAACCTGCAAGTGCATCTCCGCCGAACTCATCTCTTATTGCCGTAAACTTCTCGGCTATAAGATCAAGTGCCTCATCCCATGAGGCTTTTCTGAACTCTCCCGTCTCTCTGTTTTTAATAAGAGGACTGTCAAGTCTGTCTTCGGAATGAACGAAATTGTAAGAAGCAAAGCGTCCTTTAACGCAAAGCATACCATGGTTTGAAGGGCCGTCAGCCGCCTCTGTACCTACTATTCTTCCGTTCTTAACCAAAAGGTCGTACTGACATCCTACCGCACAGTGCGGACAGGTAGTCCTTACTCTTGTAACCTCCGTCATTCTGTATGGGTGTTTCTTTGCTCCCTTCTTTGAAAGCGCTCCCGTAGGACATGCCTCAACACAGTTACCGCATGACTCACAGTCGGAATTGCCGAATCCGTGTCCGAATTCTTCAAAAGCTACTCCTATCTTACTTGCGTAGCCACGGTTCTGTACCGTTATGGCTCCTCTTCCGGAAATCTGCTCACAGGTTCTCTGGCAGCGTCTGCACATGATGCAGAGGTTCGGATTAAATGTAAAGAATTCATTGGAATCATCAATAGGCTGCTTTTCCATTGTCTCAGCAAGCTCTGATTCCTCAACGCCGTATTCCAAACAAAGCGCCTGAAGCTCACAGGCTCCGTTCTGCGGACAGCTGAAGCAGTGTGCATCATGCTTTGTCATAAGAAGCTCAAGAACGAATTTTCTTGTGGCCCTTACCTTCTCTGAATTTGTGAGAATCACATTTCCTTCAGCGATAGGTGTGGAACAGGCTGTTTGTAATTTGGGATTACCCTCAATCTCAACCACACACATACGGCAAGAACCGTCAGGTGCAAGGTTTTTGAGATAGCAGAGGGTAGGTATCTTTATGCCGGCTGTTTCTGCGGCAGAGAGTATGGTAGTTCCCTCTTCCACTTCAACCGAGATACCATCAATGATTGCATGTATCATTTTACCTCGCCTTTCTTAATTCAAACAGTTATTTATAATTCAACATATATATTATATAAGATTAATTAATTAATTACAAATGACTTATTAGATTTTTCTATACAAAAAAATCATAACAAATATCCCTAAAATGTATGGTTTTCGATGCTTTTTATATTGATTTCTCCCTTATATCCGTTGTATTATAAATTTAGCAAATAAGTCTTTCTATCAAACAGAACAAAAATAAACAAAAGGAGTTTTTTGTAATTATGGATAAAAAAATGATTACTGCCAAAATCAATGGCAAAAATGTCTGCGTCGAAGACGGTTCAACTATTTTACAGGCAGCTGAAAGCGTAGGTATTGAGATTCCCACTCTCTGTTATCTTAAAGATATCGCACCGGAAGGATCGTGCAGAATGTGCCTTGTAGAAATTGAAGGCAATCCCAAACTGCTTACGGCCTGTTCCACACCCATAGCTGAAGGAAATGTTATTTATACCGAATCCGAGAAAGTAATAGAAGCCAGAAAATTCGTTCTTGACCTTTTGCTTTCCAAACACAATATTCACTGCTTTTCCTGTCCTGCAAACGGAGAATGTAAACTCCAAAAATACAGTTATGAATACGGCATTGAACAAACAAGCTTCGAAAATAAAATAAAACTTGCGCCTATAGATGACTCAAACCCGTATTTCACATATGATCCAAATCTTTGTATTTTATGTCACCGATGTGTAAACACATGTAAAAACATTGTCGGCCGAGGTGCCATTTCAACAGTAAACAGAGGATATGATTCAGCTATCGCCAATCCCTTTTATGCGAACTGGATTGATAATGAGCAATGCGAATTCTGCGGCAACTGTGTACAGGCCTGTCCTACCGGAGCTCTTTCAACAAAGAATCATAAAAAATACCGTGTGTGGGAAGTTGAAAAGATCCCAAACAAATGCTACAACTGCAAAAACAACAATGGATGCGAGAGATACCTGCTTGTCAAAAACGGCAAAATCGTCGATGTCGAAGCAAAGATGGATGAACCAAACAAAGGACGCATCTGTAACAGAGGCCGGTTCGAATTCTATGATGTACCGACACCTCCCCAGGTGGATGCCCTTGCCAGAAAAGACAGGGAAACCAGTCACAGCTCTCTTCTTAAAGACCTCGGAGCTACGCCTTTATAAAAGTAAAAAGAAACCGGATGTAATTTCCGGTTTCTTTTTATTATATAGGAAGTTAATACCAATGGTTGTTTTTATTCGACTACTCCGCCTTCTACTACGAGTTCATCTTCGTATTCCGAACCGTATGTTTCAAGAAGTGTTGCCTCATAATCGCTGTGGAAGAAGTTCTCTTCTCCAAGAGCTTCTATCTCGCTGTTGATCCACTCAAGAAGTGAAGAATTACCCTTTGTAACTGCCGGTGCTATTGTATCTGCCGAACCGAGTGAAGGTATTCCTACCGTATATCCTTCATTCTGAAGTGAGAATGCAATTACTTCTGTGTTATCGTTTGCCCAGCATACTCCGTTTCCGTTTTCAAGGGCTGTCTTTGCCTCAGCATATGCATCATACTTCTGGAGTGTAATATCAGGATAGTTTTCTGTAAGATAGGTTTCTGCTGTTGTTCCTGAAATTACGATTACCTGGTCATCTGCGCCAAGGTCATCTAAACTGGTGATAACATTTGTGTCAGGTGATACCACACCGAGTGCAACATTCATATAAGGAAGTGCGAAGTCAACCTCTTCAGCTCTTTCTTCTGTTACAGTAAAGTTTGCAAGGATTATGTCAACTTTACCCGTCTGGAGATATTCGATTCTGCTTGCTGCCTCTGTTGAAACATAGTTAACTTCAACTCCGAGGTCTTCTGCTATTCTTTCCGCAAAATACACATCATATCCCTGATATTCACCATTCTCATCTACATAACCGAAAGGATTTTTGTCAGAGAAAACACCGATATTGATATATCCGCTTTCCTGAATTTCTTCAAGAGTTCTGTATACCTCGTTAGAGGCAGAATCTCCGCTGCCCTCAGCAGATGATGATGCATCCGAACCACAACCCGTAAGCGCTCCTATTGCAAGTACTCCCGCCGCCAGAAATGCGGCTGTTTTTTTCCATAAGTTTTTCCTCATTGTTTTGTCCTCCTGTTAATCTTTTTCATGACCTTATGATAAATCCATACAGGCAATAAGTCAAAGCCGCTGTTTCTATCGCAGGCGATAACTTAAATTTATCGCCGTTCAAATTCAAATGTATGAAGGAACTGTCTGGCGCGCTCAGTCTTAGGGTTTGTGAAAAACTCCTCCGGGTCTCCTTCTTCTATGATTTTTCCACCTTCTATGAAAACAATTCTGTCAGCCACAGCCCTGGCAAACTGCATCTCATGGGTTACTATAACCATGGTATTTCCGTCTGCCGCAAGATTTAACATTATATCCAGTACTTCCCTTACCATCTCCGGGTCAAGGGCTGCAGTAACCTCATCAAAAAGCATAACCTCAGGATGCATACACAAAGCTCTCGCAATAGCAACTCTCTGCTTCTGTCCTCCCGATAGCTGCCTTGGATAAGATGCTGCCTTGTCCGATAGTCCCACCCTTTCCAAAAGCCTCATGGCTTCCTTTTCAGCTTCTGCCTTTGAAACCTTCTGTACCTTCATGGGCGCAAGTGTCAGATTATGAAGTATTGTCCTGTGAGGAAAAAGTTCATAGCTCTGAAAAACCATACCGATTCTCTGTCTCATCTCAGCTATGTTTTTTCCCTTGCCGTCAATAATTTCCCCGTCAATAGTAATCTCTCCACCCTGAATCTCCTCAAGAGCATTTAAACACCTTAAAAAAGTACTTTTGCCGCAGCCGGACGGACCTATCAGAACAACAACCTCACCCTTGTTTATTGTAAGGCTGAAGTCATCGAAAATCACATTGTCTCCGTAAGCCTTTTTTAAATTCTTTATCTCAAGCAGTGCCTCACTCATCTTAAGCCCACTTCCTTTCAAGATATCTTGCCAGCATACTTATAGGCCAGCATGCAATAAAGTAAAGTAACATCACCGTGCCAAAAACACCGAAGGCCGCATTTGGAGAAGCCATTCTGTTTGCCTCAATTATCTGCTGTCCGACCTTAAGCACTTCCACAACGCCAATCATCATAATAAGAGATGTCGTCTTTATCATTCTTGTGATAAGGTTTATGGATAGCGGTATGAGTCTTCTGATGGTCTGCGGCACTATGATGTAATAGTAAATCTGCGCCCTGCCAAGACCGAGAGCCGCTCCGCTCTCATACTGGTGTTTCGGTATGCTCGTTATGGCTCCTCTAACCAAATCTCCCATCTCGGCCACACCCCAGAAGGCAAATACGACCACAGACGATACTTCTGCGGAGATATTCAGTCCGAAAACCCTGGTACTTCCAAAAAATACTATGAACAAAAGTACGAGCTGGGGCATAATTCTAACTATCTCAAGATACAGTCTGCATACAGCCTTAACGATTTTGTTTTTTGAAGTCATTATGATTCCGAAAATCGTTCCCAAAGGAATACTTATTATTATTGCAAGAAGGGATATCCAAAGCGCAACTCCCAGCCCTCCGAGAAGACGGATGAAATTGGTACCCTTAAATAAAACTTCAAGCCCCAAATCCGGCATAGCGCATCCTCCTTTCTACTATACTTCCGATAACGGATACCGGAAGAAGTATAATCAGATAGAACACCACCAGAAGGAAAAGGCATTCCGTTGTTTTATAGTATAATCCTATCAGATCCTTTGCAGTAAACATAAGATCCATAAGGCTTATTGCCGAAAACACACTGGTCTCCTTTAAAAGAAAAATGATATTCGCGACAAATCCAGGCATGCTTATTGTAACAGCCTGCGGCAGTATTATATATCTTATGGCCTGTCCTGGTTTCATTCCGAGGGAAAGAGCGCTTTCAAGCTGTATGTCCTCAACGGCTTCAAGTCCGCTCCTTATGGTTTCAGTCATATATGCTCCTCCGAAAAGAGCAAGTCCAAGTGCACCGCACTGCTCGGCACTTATTGAAAGTCCTATTTTAGGAAGCCCGAAATAGATAAAAAACAGCTGCACCAGAAGCGGTGTGTTCCGGAAAAATTCAATATAGACATTTATTATCTGTCTTATCACCGGCACCTTATAGTGCAGCACAAGAGCACAGGCAAGCCCTATCAAAACAGAGCCTGCTATACCCATCCACCCTATTTTAAGGGTGAGAAACATTGCAGTTTTATACAGCGGAATATACTCCGCAATAACATCCCAATTCATATTCAGCTTAAAAGTCTCCCGAGTTTTTCATGTACTTCATCAAAATCCTCAAAGACTATTCCTTTAATTCCAAGTTTTTCCGCGGCTTCGACATTCTCCGGCCTGTCGTCAATAAAAACGCACTCCTCCGGATTTAAATCATATCTCGAAAGCAGTATCTCATATATCTTCTTTTCAGGCTTTATATAATGCTCCTCAAAAGAAAATACGGCTCCATCCACCAGTTCCAGAAAATCAAGTTCTTCATCTTCTGTCTGGTCAAAAAGATACTTTGAATAATTAGACAGAATATAGACCTTTCTGCCTGATTCTTTTATCTCCTTTATCCATCTTTTCGCATATTTGAACTGTATAACAGCTTCGCCTATGTGTTCCATCACATGGAGGATATCACTTTCCCACATAGGGGCCACATCTATCATTTCGTTTATGACATTCTCATCGCCCTTTTCTCCACGGTCCAAATCCTTCCATCTGTGTGAAAGTACGGTATAACCCGCCAGAGCATCGAAAACATCTTCTTCGACATAGCCGAGGTATTCAAAATATCCTTCCCAGTCCCAGTCTACAAGAACATTTCCTATATCAAGTATTACATTCTTAATCATCTATAGATAATATCTTCCCTTCCCGGTCCGTTCGATACCATAGTAATCGGATAGCCGATTTTTTCCTCTACAAACTCAATGTATTTACGGCAGTTTTCCGGTAAATCCTCGTACTTTTTGATTCCCTGAATATCACACTTCCATCCCGGAAGACGCTCAATTACAGGCTTAGCCTTTTTAAGTTTCGAAGTTGTTGGGAAATCTGTTGTAATCTCTCCATCAACATCATAAGCTACACATACCGGAATCTCATCAAGATATCCCAAGACATCAAGTACGGTAAATGCAACATCCGTAGTCCCCTGCAAACGGCATCCGTATTTTGAAGCCGGTATATCAAACCAGCCCATTCTTCTCGGGCGTCCTGTGGTAGCTCCGTACTCTCCGCCGTCTCCGCCTCTTCTTCTGAGTTCATCGGCAACATCCTCATCAAGAATCTCGGAAACAAACTCTCCTGCTCCTACAGCTGATGAATACGCCTTTACAACCGTTACCACCTTCTTAATCTCATAAGGAGGGATTCCTGCTCCAACGCTGCCGTATCCGGCAAGTGTAGATGATGATGTAACCATTGGATAAATGCCGTGATCCGGATCTTTTAATGTACCGAGCTGACCTTCGAGGAGGATATTTTTACCCTCTTTAAGAGCCTTGTCAAGATATGCCGATACATCGCATACATATGGCTCAATCATTTCCTTGTATTTCATGAGTTCATCATAAAGAGCCTCCTTTTCAAGCAGAGGTTTATGATACAAATGCTCTAAAAGGACATTTTTCTTATCACATACATTTTCTATCTTTTCCATAAGGTTTTCTTTGGTATCGAAAAGTTCGCTTACCTGAAAACCGATTTTGGAGAATTTATCAGCATAGAAAGGCGCAATGCCTGATTTGGTCGAGCCGAAGGATTTTCCTCCGAGTCTTTCTTCCTCGTACTGGTCAAACAGTATATGGTAACTCATTACCATCTGAGCCCTTTCAGACACTAAAATTCGCGGTTTAGGCACTCCTTTACCGGTTATATCATCTATTTCGCCGCATAAAATAGGGATATTAAGTGCAACTCCGTTTCCAATTATACAGGTTGTATGATCGTAAAACACGCCGCTCGGAAGAGAGTGAAGCGCAAACTTGCCGTATTTATTTTTAATGGTATGTCCTGCATTTGCTCCTCCCTGGAAACGGATGATTATATCCGCCTTTTCTGCCAGAGTGTCGGTAATTTTACCCTTACCTTCATCTCCCCAGTTTGCTCCTACTACTGCTGTAACCATAATAGTATCCTCCTTAATCTGCCCCCGGTGCATTAAATTCCACATCGAGTTTAAAATATGTCATTGTTGACTGTATCAGCATCCTGCCGCTGTCATCTTTTATGACAACATTATACACGCTTGTTGTCTTGCCGCATTTAACTTCATCGGCGCGGGCAGTAATCTTTTTTACCTTTCCCGAAAGACCGGCATTTAAATAACTTATTGAACTGTTAATGGTTGTAACCGCTCTTTTTCGCGAGACTGCCGCCGCTCCTCCGACAGAGTCGGCAAGGGCAAAAAGGCATCCTCCGTGAATCGAACCAATGGGATTTCCGTGATGCTCTTCTATATCAATATGTCCTTCGGCATATCCCGGTCCGATTTCGTCTATAACTATTCCCACATGCGCCGCAAACCTGTTCACGCCGCTGTTTCTGTATCCGACAAGAGCCGCATAAAACTCCTCATCGGTCATTTCATTAAAATTCATATTCCTACTCTTCTGCCTCGTCTTCATCTTCGACATAAGTACTTGTACCCTGACGCTTTCTTGCCATTTCGTCATTCTCAAGATATTCGTCATATGTGGTAATCTTATCTATAATACCACCGTCCGGCAAAATCTCTATAATACGGTTTGCCGTGGTCTGCACTACCTGATGGTCGCGGGATGCAAAAAGCAGTACACCCGGGAATTTAATCATACCGTTGTTAAGTGCGGTAATCGACTCCATATCAAGGTGGTCTGTAGGCTCATCAAACATGAGTACATTAGAGCCCTCTATCATCATTTTCGAGAAAAGTACCCTTACCTTTTCTCCACCCGATAGTACCCTCATCTTCTTTACCCCGGCATCGCCCGGGAAAAGCATTCTTCCAAGGAAACCTCTGACATATGAAGCGTCCTTGATTTCTGAAAACTGGGTAAGCCAGTCGGCTATCGTAAGGTCGGTGTCAAAGATTTCAGTGTTGTCCTTGGGGAAGTATGACTGTGATGTCGTAACGCCCCACTTAAAACTTCCCTCATCCGGCTTGAGCTCTCCTGCAAGAATCTGGAAAAGCACGGTCTTTGCTCTCTCGTTTCCGCCAACAAAAGCTATCTTGTCATCATGTCCGACAATAAAACTTACATTATCAAGAATCTTAACTCCGTCAATAGTCTTTGAAATACCCTCTACGGAAAGTACCTCATTACCAATTTCTCTTTCAGGTCTGAAATCAATATAAGGATACTTTCTGCTTGAAGGTTTAATCTCGTCAAGCTCGATTTTCTCAAGAGCCTTCTTTCTCGATGTAGCCTGCTTTGACTTTGAGGCATTTGCCGAGAATCTTGAAATAAACTCCTGAAGTTCCTTAATCTTTTCTTCTTTTTTCTTATTTGCTTCCTTCATCTGTTTAATGAGAAGCTGAGAAGACTCATACCAGAAATCATAGTTTCCGGCATAGAGCTGGATTTTGGCATAATCAATATCCGCAATATGAGTACATACCTTATTAAGGAAGTATCTGTCATGTGATACCACAATGACGGTATTGTCAAAGTTAATAAGAAATTCTTCCAGCCACTCTATAGCATCAAGGTCAAGGTTGTTTGTCGGCTCGTCCAAAAGCAGTATATCGGGATTGCCGAAAAGTGCCTGTGCCAAAAGTACCTTCACCTTGCTTGCACCGTCAAGATTACCCATGATCTCATAATGAAGTTCCGTCTCAATTCCGAGTCCGTTTAAAAGCATGGCTGCATCCGACTCAGCGTTCCATCCGTCCATCTCGGCAAACTCGGCTTCGAGCTCAGATGCCCTGATACCGTCTTCATCCGAAAAATCTTCTTTCATATAAATAGCGTCTTTTTCCTTCATTATATCGTAAAGACGCTTGTTGCCCATAATTACGGTATCCATTACCGTAAACTCATCATATTTAAAGTGATCCTGCTGCAGGAAAGAAAGTCTTTGTCCCGGACTCATTGTCACATCACCCTTGGACGGTTCAAGCTGTCCGCTCAGGATTTTTAAGAATGTAGACTTTCCGGCACCGTTTGCACCGATAATACCGTAGCAGTTGCCTTCGGTAAACTTAATGTTTACATCCTCAAAAAGTGCCTTCTTACCTATTCTTAAAGTTACATTATTTGCCTGTATCATTTATTCATACCTCTGTTTAACATTCTGTCTGTTTATAAAGGAAACCTTCCTTTTTATTGCATACGGAATGTATTGTATATTATATAACGAAATATTTCAAGTACTTTAGGCGACGCCTTTTTCCTGCCATCTGCCGCGTCTGTATCTCCATATACACAGCACCAGCACATATAGCCATGCAATCGGAGATGATATGCAAAGTGCCCTGAAAGATATTGGGCTTGTGGCAAGAGAATATGAAATAATTACCCTTAGTCCCAGGGAGGTAAGAGTACAGAAAGCACAAAAAGACACATCCCCGGCTCCCTGGAGCAGTCCCACAAAGGCCTGGTACACACTGAAAAGAATGAAAAAAGGAGCTATTAGCCTGAGGTATTCTATTCCCATAGAAAGGGCATCTCCTTTAACTCCGAAAAATCCCACCAGACAGTCAGCAAACAAAAACGCCGCACAAGAAAGAACTGCCGTAGATACTGCCGTTACTTTAAGCACCTTATATAGCCCCTCTCTTACTCTTTCCGTTTTGCCGGCTCCGATGTTCTGGCCTGTAAATGTTGACATACCTACCATAAAACCCAAAGCAGGTATAACCAGATAACTTTCAAGCCTTGTGCCTGCTGTATATCCTGACATAAAGCTTGCCCCGAAACTGTTTACAAGTCTTTGCATGGCAATATGTCCGCATGATACTATGCACTGCTGCACTGTTGAAGGCACTCCGTACTTAAACAGTGATACACACATTCCGGTGTCAAAAACAAAGGTTTCCCTTGTGAGCTTAATCTCAGGATATCTTACAAACATATAGATAACGCTCACTGCTGCGGAAACCGCCTGGGCAATTATTGTTGCAAGGGCTGCACCCGGCACCCCCATATCGAATTTAATAATGAATAACAGGTCGAGGCCAATATTTACACACGAAGAAATCAAAAGGAAATACAGCGTAGCCTTTGAATCCCCCAGAGCTCTTAAGACGGCTGCCACCGCATTGTAAATAAACTGAAAAATAAGGCCATAGCAATATATCCTGAAATATCTTGTCGCATCATCAAGCTGCCCCTGTGGAACCGCCAGTATGGTTTTAAGCACCGGCTCTGCCGCCAGACCTCCGAACACAGAAAAAACTATACCCAAAACACTTAGCAGTATAAGTGCGGTTGATACTGCTTTTTTTAGTTCAGTCTTTCTTCCGCCTCCGAAATACTGGGCTACTATAATACTTCCGCCGTTACTCATACCCATGGCAAAGGCCACATAAAATACGGTGAGAGGAGCACAGGTTCCAACGGAAGCAAGTGCACTCTCACCTATAAACCGGCCTACAACAATACCATCCACCGTATTATACAGCTGTTGCAGGAAATACCCTGCCATAATAGGCAGGGTAAACATTACTACAAGAGGAAGGATTTTCCCTTCCGTCATATTCCCTTTATTTTCCATATCTTTCTCCTTCAAGATTAAAGAATACCCTCAATTTATCAATGGGCTCGGGTTTTGAATAAATATAGCCCTGCAGATAATCTGCTCCGAATGCAAGACAAAGTTCCTCATCCTCCTCGGTTTCGACGCCTTCAAATACCAGTTCAAAGCCGTAACTTTTAAATCCGGATGCAAGAGACGCAATAAGATTCTTTACATTATTATCATCGTGAGCCATCCTGATTATAGACTTGTCAAATTTGATAATATCAAAGCCCAGTTTAATCATTCTCGTAAAGTTTGAATATCCCGTGCCGAAATCATCGAGATAGAAGCTGACATCATCAGCCTTGAGAGCCTCTATCTTCTCTTCTATCACATTGTAAGCACCCTCATCTTCACTTTCCGTAATCTCCAGAGCTATCCTGCCCTCAGGTATATCGTTTTCTTTAAGGATATTCAGCACTTCCTGATTGAATCCGTCAAGTAAAAGTTCGGAAACCGATATATTCACCGACAGTCTCTTTATATAGAATCCATCATCCAAAAGGCGTTTTAGCTCCTTACAGCTTTTGGAAAGCATGATTAGACTCAGTCTGTGAATATAATCAAACTCTTCGGCAAGGTAGATAAACTCATCCGGATATATCATTCCCGTCTTCGGAAGCCTCATCCTCATGAGTGCCTCAGCGGTGGTAAACTTTCCTGTGGATACTTCCTTTACAGGCTGCGCATAAACAAAAATTCTCGGGTCATTCTTATCAAGTTTCTTGCAGATATCATCAAGCTGATTCAGGATGTATCTTACCCTTGCAAGCTTTTTGTATTCCTCATCATTTACAAACACATAGGTATTGTCCGGTATTCTGTTGTCATAATACATTACTGCTGAAAGAAAGTCGGTAGCTGTTTGCATATAATGGGACGGCTCAAATGCCATAATCTTATACGGTATCTTAAATTCTTCATAATACTTCGGAAACACCTCAACAATAAGGTATCTGAAGTATTCAAGCATGGCAGCCGGATCCTTGCGGCTGTATTTTTCTTCTATTGCAAGTATATAGGTATCTCCCTGCACTTTAAAGAGTCTCGCCTGCTTGTAATTTGTTCTCCAGAATTCATGAATGGCCTTACCGAAACTCTCCGGCAGCTCATCCATACCCCTGCCTAATTTAAATCTGATGGTAAGGAAGGACATATTCTCATCCCTTCTTGTGGCTCCCTCTATGTAGTCCTTTAAAGCTCCCGTGCCGAGGGCTCCGGTAGAGAGTTCATAAGGATGTGAATGAATCATTACAAACACGCCTATTACCGGAAGAAGGTAGGTAAATACTATATATGAATCATTACCAAGTACATTCTGTATTATTACTATTATTGAGCATAAGGTACCAAGGAAAATGAAAGTCCTTCTTACCTGGGTGATCAACCTGTTTCTGAAAACTATAAACAAAATAAGGATATAGAGCAGGCAGACAAAATATGTGATGGTAAAAGGATTGAAAAACCGGGGATTAAACCACAGTCCGTCCTCGTTCCTGTAAAAACCGAAGTGGGTAATCTGTGAGACAGAATCCAAAAACACTCCCACAATAACAATAAAGCCGGCGCTCCTTGCTATGATAAGGTTTGTCCTCTGCGGCAGAAGCATAAGATTTCTAAGATATATAATGTAAAGATAGAGGTTTGCAAGCATAATGTTGTTACTTACAAAGTGCATACTGAAGATACCGGCTATATCTCCCTTCCAGTATCTTATGACCATGTAAAACATAATATGCGCAAATGCCGCAATCCCCAAAAGTACGGACGACATTTTGAAAATATCGAAGTTCCTGTCTTTTGAGTAAGACATTGATGCATTAATAAGTACTCCCAATACGATGCAAAGAATAAATGCTATCACATCGCCGACCGGCGTATAGCCTGCCACAATCTCTTGAATCTGCATAACTCATCTTCCTTTTCAAAGTAAAACTACTACTTTATATTTTATATGTATTACTACAATTTGGCAATGAAAAAAATTATTCACAAAAATTTCGGATTGTATTTAAAAAAAAACAATTGACGACTAAGCCCCGTAATGATATATTGATTTTGTGTACTAAAATAAAAACAATATTTCTCAGGAGGAAAATCCATGAAACGACAAATGAAAACGATGGACGGAAACAACGCAGCAGCACATGTTTCCTATGCGTACACTGATGTTGCAGCCATCTACCCCATCACTCCTTCTTCGGTAATGGCCGAAGTATCTGACGAGTGGGCGGTAGCCGGCAGAAAAAATGTTTTCGGACAGGAAGTCCAGATAACCGAAATGCAGTCTGAGGCCGGTGCGGCAGGTACTGTGCACGGTTCACTTGCAGCCGGAGCACTTACCACAACATATACTGCTTCACAGGGTCTGCTCCTAATGATTCCGAATATGTATAAAATCGCAGCAGAAAGACTTCCGGGCGTCTTCCATGTATCAGCAAGAACTATTTCAACCCACGCCTTATCTATTTTCGGAGACCACAGTGATGTTTACGCCTGTCGTCAGACCGGATGCGCAATGCTTTGCGAATCCAGCGTACAGGAAGTTATGGACCTTGCCCCTGTAGCTCACCTTGCAGCAATAAAGGGACGCCTTCCTTTCATCAACTTCTTTGATGGTTTCAGGACCTCCCATGAAATTCAGAAAATAGAGACCTGGGATTACGAAGACCTTAAGGATATGCTCGATATGGATGCCGTACAGGCTTTCAGAGACGGTGTTATCAATCCTAACCACCCATATCAGCAGGGTAGTGCCCAGAACCCGGATATCTTCTTCCAGGCAAGAGAGGCTTCAAACACAGCATACAATGACCTTCCTGCAATCGTACAGGCTCAGATGGATAAGGTTAATGCCAAGCTTGGAACGGATTATAAATTATTCAACTACTCAGGACACCCACAGGCCGAAACCGTTATCATCGCAATGGGTTCTGTCTGTGAGACAATTGACGAAACAATCGATTACTTAACAGCCCAGGGACAGAAGATCGGAGTTGTAAAGGTAAGACTTTACAGACCTTTCTGTGCAGATGCACTTATTGAGGCTATCCCGGACTC
>CAJOOU010000237.1 GCA_905236735.1 uncultured Eubacterium sp.
GGCAGAGGCGGTGGATGAGGTATATATGAAATTTAAAAGTTTACTTGCCTGCATTTATTTGAAAAACGGAAAGGCTTTTACTTCTCTTAGCGGAATTGAGCCGGCAGGCCCAAAGGAAATCACAGAGATTACCGGATATATCAATGATTCGGGAATAGACAGCCTTGTGGTTATGAATCTGGCAAATACATATCAGGAACATGAAAAGCATCTTTCGATGCTTAAAAGTATTTGCGAAAATTCCGAGGTGCCGGTAGCCTGCGGAGGTTTTATTTCTACGGCTCAGGAGGCTAAAAAGGTTTTGCATGCCGGAGCAATGCAGGTGATCTTTAACGGTTCCAAACCGGATGTTGCGTCGGTTATTAAAGAAGCTGCGGAGAGATTCGGTAAAGAAAGGGTAGTATTATCACTGCAGACGGTTGATATTCTTTTTAAGAAAAAGGATGTTGTCGAAGAATGCGTTGAGTACATTCTTGTATGTAACGAAAAGCAGATAAATGCAATTGAAAATATTATATCCATTCCCATGATTCCGGTGTTTCTGGATGTGGATTTCGAAAAGACATACGAGCTTTTGACAAAGGATAATATAGTCGGAGTCGGAGGAGCGATGATTGAGTCCTTTAAAACCGATATTATGGAATTTAAGACTGAGCTTGTTAAAAAAAGAATCAGCATGAATACCTTTATTCCTTCATTTAAGTGGGAAGAACTCAAGAAAAATTCAGATGGACTTATTCCGGCTATTACTACGGATTATTTAACCGGTGAAGTACTTATGCTGGCTTATATGAATGAGGAGTCTTATTATCATACAATGAAAACCGGAAAGATGACATACTGGAGCCGCTCGAGAAACGAGCTTTGGCTGAAAGGTGATACTTCCGGACATTATCAGTATGTAAAGGCGTTATATACCGACTGTGATTGTGATACCATCCTTGCCAAGGTTTCCCAGATAGGTGCGGCTTGTCATACAGGAAGAAGGAGCTGTTTCTTTAATGAAATTTTCAAAAAGAATTATATGGACAGAAATCCGCTCACAGTGCTTGATGACTGTCTTAAAATGATTTCGCACAGAAAAGAAAATCCTGTTGAGGGCTCATATACCAATGCCCTTATTGACGGCGGAACAGATGCCATCCTAAACGAAATCAGTTCGGAGATGATGCATGTGGTGCTTGCGGCCAAAAATAACGAGAAAACAAATTTGAGGCATGAAATATCGGACCTTTTGTATCACCTTATGATACTTATGGAGGAAAACAATATCAGCTGGCTTGAAGTTGCAAGGGAACTTGCGCAGCGCAGGTAGGTGACCTTTATTATGAAAAGACTTGTATTTACAAAATACGAAGGCAGTATTGTGTGTGTACTTTTTGACGGAAATCTTCCTGTGGAGATAAATATTGAGAGTGCTCAAAGACCTGGTCTTCTGGGAAATATTTATACCGGAAAAGTTAAGGATGTAAAAAAGAATATTAATGCCGCCTTCGTTGATATAGGTATGGAAAAAAACTGTTATTATTCTTTGGAAGATAACAGTTTTCCTATTTATACCCATGGAAGCGAAAAGGAGTTTCCGGTTAGCGGGGACGAGATTATAGTGCAGATTTCCAAAGAGGCGGTAAAAACAAAGCCTCCGGCTCTATCGTCTACTCTTAAGTTTTCCGGCAGGTATGTGCTTATAGAGACGGGAAAGAATTCTTTCGGAGTGTCTCATAAAATAGATGATGAAAACAGGAAGAGGCTTTCTGAACTGTTTTCGCCGCTCAGACTTGAAAATACCTCCGTAATAATAAGGACAAATGCAAAAGATGCCCGTGATGAAGAAATTTATGCGGAAATAAGGCATTTTAACAATATTATTACCGAGGAATTACCAAGGTGGAAGACGAGAAAAGCCTGCTCTGTCCTTATGAAAAACGAGCCTTATTACATCGGTGTTTTAAGAGAATTTTCGGCAGAGGATTTTGATGAGATTGTTACTGACGATACTGAAATATTATCCGAAATCGAAGATTTTATGCTGGAATATTTTCCTCTCGACAAGGACAAACTGAAATACTACGCAGATAAAACATTTTCCCTATCAAATCTTTACGGCATAAAAAGCACCCTTACCGGGGCACTGGCTAAAAAGGTATGGCTCAAATCCGGAGCCTACCTCGTTATAGAGATGACAGAGGCACTTTGCGTGATTGATATTAATACCGGAAAAAAGATTAGCTCCAAAGACAAGGAGAGTAATATACTTGAGGTAAATAAAGAAGCAGCATATGAAATAATAAGGCAGCTCAGACTGAGAAACATATCCGGAATGATTATAGCTGATTTTATAGATATGAAGTCGGAAGAATCTAAAGAGGAGCTTCTTTCTTATCTAAAAAACCTTGCGTCTGCTGATAAAACGGGGGTAAAGATACACGGCTTTACCACTCTCGGACTGGTTGAGATGACAAGAAAAAAAGTCAGAATGTCTCTTTACGAGCAGTATAAAAACGCTTATAATGAAATTAATCAAAAAAGCGGATAGGCTGCTTTTAAGGATGGCTTTTTAAGGAGGGTATTTATTATGGTGCAATTAATTGTTGGGGAAAAGGGAAAAGGAAAAACAAAAGAACTGCTGGGGATGGTTGATGAGACGCTTAAGACAGCAGAAGGCAATCTGGTATTTGTAGACAAGACGCACAAACATATGTATTCACTGAATAAAAATATCAGACTCATTGATTCTTCGGAGTACGCTCTTTTGGATTCACATGAATTTATCGGTTTTTTATGCGGTATTTTATCTGAGGATAATGATATTGAATGTATTTTCCTCGACAGTTTTTTAAATATAGCGAAGGTTGGCCTTGATGATTTGACTCCGGTTGTTTTAAGACTTGGCGAACTTAGCTCGATGTTTGATGTTAATTTCGTAGCTTCGGTTGAAGCCAACGAAAAAGATATTGATGATGAGATTAAAGGTTATATAAAGATTAGCTTATAAAGTTTTATAACTAAAAATATTATTTAAGACATCTGCTGCATTTTGTAAATGCAGCAGATGTCTGTGTTATGAGGTTTGCAGTGTCCGAAAAATCCAATGTAATTAAAATTAAACAGAAAAACAGCTTTAATATAGGGGTGCTTATTTTCCTGATTATTCTGATTTATACCCTTTATTTTGTTGTAAGCTTTTTTATAAAGGATCATATTTCGGCTTATGAGGTATTGTCAGGTTCCATAGTGCAGGACAATACCTATACCGCTCTTTGTTTAAGGGATGAGAGCGTGTGCTATGCTGACGGCAGCGGTATTATTAACTACTATGCCAAAGAAGGAGACAGGGTAGGTGCCAAAACCCTCGTATATTCACTTGATGAAAACGGCACAATAAATACAATACTTGCATCTGCCTCAGGAGATGCAACCGAATATCTGACAAGTGATAATTTAAATGAAATCGCTGCCAATTCAAGGGAATTTGCTGCATCATACAGCGAGACCTCATTTTACAGGCTTTATGAATTTATTGATGAGACAAATTCAAGCATAACGGAATTTATGAACACAAATGCGCTTAAGAGCCTCCGGGAAGATTCGAGTGCCGAAGGTCTGGAGCTTGTCTACGGACAGACTCCCGGGATAATCTGTTA
>CAJOOU010000238.1 GCA_905236735.1 uncultured Eubacterium sp.
CTGTCTGATGGTTAGCTCTATGAGCTTGTCCTTTTCATCGTTAAGATGACCCTGAGCTATGGCAAATTCTATTTTCTGCTGCTCTTCAAGCTGCTTTTTAATTTTTAGGACATTTTCCATCCTATAAGAAAACTTTTTCATACCTATGACTCCTCAGGTGCAGCTGTTCCAAACATTCCCTCAAGTGCAGCCACCGTGGTTTCAAACGAAACCTTTTCCATTGTATCCTGACACAGAAAACCGTTAACCGCATCAATCTTGGATATTGCATAATCTATATCCTTGTTTGAGCCCGATTTATATGCTCCGATATTAATCAAATCTTCAGCATCGTTATATGTAGCAAGTACATTCCTCAAAAGTCCGGCCGCCGTCTTATGCTCTTTGGTAGCTATCGAAGACATAACCCTGGATATACTTGCAAGTACATCAATAGCCGGATAGTGGTTTTTCTGTGCTATAGCCCTTGATAAAACTATGTGTCCGTCAAGTATCGAACGGGCAGTATCCGTAATCGGCTCATTAAAATCATCACCGTCTACAAGCACCGTATAAAGCCCTGTAATAGAACCTTTGTCACTCATACCCGCTCTTTCGAGTAGTTTGGGCATCTCCGAATACACACTTGGCGGATATCCCCTTGTAACCGGTGGCTCTCCCGAAGCAAGTCCGATTTCTCTTTGTGCCATGGAAAAGCGGGTCAGAGAATCCATCATAAGTAAAACATTTTTACCCTGATCCCTAAAGTATTCGGCAATAGCCGTAGCTGTCTTCGCCGCAGTCTTACGAACAAGGGCCGGTTTATCCGATGTGGCAACCACTACAACAGAACGCGCCATACCCTCGGGACCTAAGTCTCTTTCAACAAACTCCCTTACTTCCCTGCCTCGCTCTCCGATAAGAGCTATAACATTTATATCTGCAACGGTGTTTCTGGCAAACATACCCATTAATGTGGATTTACCTACACCCGAACCTGCAAATATCCCTATACGCTGTCCGCATCCAACAGTAATAAGACCGTCAACCGCCCTTACTCCGAGGGATAAAACATCATTTATAATAACCCTGTCCATAGGCTCCGGAGGCGGCGCATCAACAGGATAGGGCTTGCCCGTAATTTCTACATCCTCTCCGTCTGTTATCCTGCCAAGTCCGTCTACAAGATGCCCCAGAAGATCATCTCCCACAACTACAGATAAGGGATGTTCCGTATTTTCAACGATACATCCCGGTCCTATTCCGTCTACATTTTCAAACGGCATAAGCAGAAGGTGGTTGTCACGAAATCCTACAACCTCAGCGTAAACGCACTCCTGTCTCTGTCCGTCCGTATATATTTTGCATAAATCACCAAGCTTGGCATCCGGTCCCAGGGACTCTACCGTCAGACCGACAATCTTTGCAATCCTGCCAAGTTTGTCAAAGTATGTTTTTTCGAGAAGAGGAGCATATTTTTCCAGCATTACTATGTTTCCTCCGCAGCAAGTGTTCTAATATCCTTGCACAAATTATCAAACTGCTTAAATGGACTGCAGTCAAACATACCTGTTTCCGTCTCTATAATGACCTGGGTATCATCAAGACTGTTATCCGGTGATACCTCTATGGAAACGGTAGGTCCCATTTCCCTGGCAAGTCCCGATATCATACTCGCCATAAACTGTACATTCTTTTTGGAAACCCTGATATTAAACTGCTTTGCTCCGTCTATACCTGCCATGCAGTCGGAAACCATCTGGAGCACCATTGCTTTTTTGTCCGTGAAATTACATCTGAAGACCTTATCGACAATCTTAAGTATTGTATCGACAAGTTCTCTTTCCATCATAGCCTCTTTGATTTTATAGGCCTGATTGAGCTGTTCTTCCTGAGCGCTTAGTTCGGCCCTTTCATCTTCTACACTCTTGCGGCCTTCCTCATATCCGGCGTTGTAACCTTCTTCTTTTGCCGCAGCCTTTATATCCTCTGCGCTTTGGTTTGCTTCATCTATCAGGCGCTGAGCCTCAGCTCTGGCTTCTTCAAGTATCCTTTCCGCCTCACCGGATGCATCTTCATTTTCAGCCACCATACCTTCGGCGAACTGCTCAAACTCCCTAAAGTTATCATCATCCCCTAAGACATTCTCTCCATCCTCTATATACTCCGGAGCTGTCTCGGGATTTTCAAAAAGGGATGAAAACTCCGGCGATTCATTTGTTTCATCAATATCAAAATCTTCTCCCATAGGCGGAGCGGAAATTTTCTGTTTTTCAAGCGCTTCCTGTATTTTGCGCTGCGCAAGCTCATTGGTATCGACAACGCGGAATGCCTCTGTTTCTTTCGGCACTGAAAAACGCGATGTACTTCCAAACATCCTAGACAACTATCTCGTCACCTCCGCCTCTTGAAATAACAATCTCGCCGGCATCTTCAAGCTTACGAATAATAGCAACAATCTTCTGCTGAGCTTCCTCTACATCCTTCATTCGTACAGGACCCATGTATTCCATATCTTCCTGAATCATGGCAGCAAGACGCTTTGAAAGGTTTCGGAATATAGCATTCTTAACTTCTTCGTTTGTAGACTTACAAGCCATACCAAGGTCGCTGTTTTCAACATCACGCAGCACTCTCTGTATGGCACGGTCGTCCAGAAGAAGAATATCTTCGAATACGAACATCTTCTTGCGAATCTCATCTGCAAGCTCCGGTTCTTCAATTTCGAGAGTCTCCATAATATGCTTCTCAGTTCCTCTGTCAACACTGTTGAGGATGGCAACAATGGCATCAATACCACCGACAATGGTGTAGTCCTGATTAACAAGTGATGAAAGCTTACGCTCAAGCACATGTTCAACCTCTTTGATTACATCCGGAGAGGTTCTGTCCATGGTGGCAATACGCTTTGATACATCTGCCTGTTTATCCGGTGGCAAAGCTCCGAGTATCATCGAAGCCTGCGATGGATTAAGGTATGACAAAATCATTGCTATTGTCTGAGGATGCTCATCCTGTATGTAGTTAAGTACCTGTGATGGATCTGTTTTTCTGACAAACTCAAACGGCTTAACCTGAAGTGATGCGGTAAGCTTGGTAATAACCTGGGCCGCGGCCTCCTCACCGAGAGCCTTCTCAAGAAGATTCTTGGCATATCCGATACCACCTTCGGCAATATACTGCTGTGCAAGACATATCTGATAAAACTCCTGAAGGACATCTTCCTTGGTCTGTGGTGACACACTCCTTGTGTTGGCTATCTCAAGTGTCAGTTCTTCTATTTCTTCTTCTTTAAGGTGTTTAAATACAGTCGAGGACTTCTCCGGTCCAAGAGCTATGAGAAGCACTGCCGCTTTCTCTACACCCGACATTTCATCAATAGCTGACATATACTCCTACTCCCAATCCGGATCGAGCCAGTTTCTTAGCAATGCTGCCACGGCTTCCGGATTTTCATCAACAAATTTCTCTATGGCAAGTCTGGTCTCTGATTTCTCCTGATATCCGATATCATCAACAGACTCTTCTTCTTTGGTTGACTCCAAAAGAGCCTCAACAGAAAGCTCCGGTTCCACTTCAACCTCCTCGGCATTCGCCCTTGTGCTTCTAAAGATGACAAATCCAAGCATGAGAAGTATTACCGCTGCAAGTATAAACTGCAGATAGTCAGTAAATATGTTTGAAGACTCCTTATACTGGAAAAACGGCACATCATAGGCAATAATGGAAATACTGCTTTCAGGGATACCAGTTGCATTGGCTACAAGGGTATAATACTCCTCCGAAACCTCAGTCTGCACCTTATCGCTGTTGGCTGCAACAAATTCATCAAAAGTCTGGTCGCCCAAAGAGCCGTCCTTTTCCATTGTTTCTTCGTCATAAATCACATAATTTATAGCAACTACGGAAATAGATGACTCATCCGGTACGGTTGTGCCTATGGCTTTTTCCGTACTTGTAACTTCCTGGCTGAGCAGGTAATCCGTTGTAACCTCTTCAACTGTAGAATATGTCGTATCATCCGTATCTATAACATAGGTGGTAGAATCATTGGAATCTGTTCCCGGTACAGCAGCAGAACCTTCTGTGGACTCCGAATTGTAGGTGGTCTGCTCATCTATATATCCCTGTGACATACCGTCTTCGGTATAGTAATGAGTGTTTACCTTTTCCTCTGTATCAAAATCCATAACAAGATTAAGTCCTATCTCAACATTGTCAAACAAAGTCGAGCCAAGGAGTACATCCGATACATCGGATTTCATATCTGACTCAGCCCTTGTCTGAAGTGCCTGATATGAACTGCTTACCCCATATGTTGAGGAAGAATCGGCTCCCGAAAAAAGAACATTGGAATTAGAATCCATAATGAGAATATTTTCCGTATCCTCATTTCCGACAGCAGTTGCGGCAAATTTAGCGATTGCCGTTGCGTTGTCTTCATCTATATCCTGATTTAAAGTAAGAATGATGCTGACATAAGTATCCTCCTGAGCGGAAAGAATTGTTCCGTCATTATCCGGAATGGAAAGAGATACCTTTGCTCCGTCTACCGCCGCCTGTGTCTCTACAAGTTCATCAGCCATCTTCTGCTCGCGGTAAAGCTGGTATCTCTTTTGTTTATCAGCCTCCGTGGTAGAAAACGAGCCGTCAAATACATTGTCGATGGAATACCCTTCGGTCGGGATGCCGTTAGAGCCCAAAATAAGATTGGCCTGAGCCTCGTCTTTGGCATTTATGGAAATAGTCAGTCCATCAGCCGAAGTTTCATAAGAAATATTGTTATCTTCAAGGAGACCTACTATCTCAGAAGCATCTGCCGCAGTCTCAGCCACAGCAAGGGTTACCATGGTGGGGCGGGTAACCACATATGCCAAAATAACAAGTGCAACCACAACCGCAGCCGCTATACTTGCTATAAGCGTCTTCTGCTTTGTGGTGAACTTGTTCCACCATTCAATAATTCTGTTTAACAGATTCCTAAATCGCTCCTGCATTTTCAATCTCCCCCTGAGATATATTTATTGTCAAGACTCGCTCGCGAGTCTTGCGCGCCGGATTCGGGTCTGCTTCAGCAGACAAATTCCTGTCCGAATCCGTGCGCATC
>CAJOOU010000239.1 GCA_905236735.1 uncultured Eubacterium sp.
TGGTATAAACTTAAGGGTAGATGTACCGGACAGGAATGTGTTTTGCTATCTTTTAAACCATTTCTTGTGGAAGGTGGATGCGGCTGTTAATGTATGCCCGTCGCTCCATGTTTCGACATCGGTGGCTATAGCGCTTGTAACATACAGGTCGAAGTGGTTTAAGGAAAAGGAGACCGGAGAAAAGGCGCTTGCATTTGCGCTTTTAAAATGGGCAGTGATATTTATGATGATACTCATCTGCATATCCACAATGTTTGTAAAACAGCATTCCATAGTGGATGTGATACTCGGAACTCTTGTTTCGGTAATACTGTATTTTGTAACTTATTATACCAATTGGCGCAAAATCTTCAGAAAAGGCGCGCTTAAGATTCTGCTTTAAATTTGAGGGAGGAGATTTATGAATACAAATGAGATTTTCAAATCACGCGGCTTCAGACAGCTGCAGGGGATGATGAGAAAGGTTGACGAGGGCCTTGCTCTTCATTGCTCAAGAACAGCGAATCTTGCACAGAAAATAGCCGGGGAGATGGGTTTTTTTGAAGAGGAACAAAAGACTCTGTTTGCTGCGGCACAGGTTTTTGAGATTGGAAAGGTATTTATTCCGGAAAAGTTCCTTGAGTCACACGACAAGCTGAGTGATGAGGAAAGAAGCGTTGTGGACGCCCATACATTTATAGGCTACAGAGCAGCGATGTTTGCGGGTATGCCGCAGGGTATGTGTGAGATTATTCTTTTGCATCACGATACGGCTGACAGATATGTGGATGATATCCAGCCTTCACCCACAATTCTTAAGCTTGCGGCCATACTCAGGGTAGCAGATGCCTTCGATGCAATGACTCATGACAGACCGTATCATGCCGGCTATCCGGAGTCTATAGCCATCAGTAATCTTAGGAGAGAGGATAAATTCGACAGTGAGGTTGTAGATGTGCTGGAGAAGGTGCTTAAAAAAGATTCCGAAAAGAAAATTACCCAAATCGCAAAAATACAGCTTTACGATCCGCTTTATGAGGATGGTGATGTTATTAAGAGTGCCATAGTAAATATGGAATCCAACCTTGTTATTACCGGTATAATGATACATGATAATCCGGAGGAAGGCATTGTTGTTAAGTTCCCGCATCAGAAGGAGTATAACGAGGATGGAACGGAAGAAAGCAGGGAGTTTTTCTATGGTCTTCCGGAAGAGGTGGTAACCGAAATAAAAAACAGAGTCCTGGACGAGTTTTTCGATTTAGAAAAACTCGATTAAGGTTATTTTAAGAAAAGTGTATTAAAATCTCCGTATCATAATAAATGAAACGGAGGTTTTTTTATGAAATCTAAGAGGCTTACGGTGTTTATCCTGGTTTTTGCCCTTCTTTTGTCGGGAGTGCCGGGCATATCACTCCTTAATGCGGAGGCAAAAACTGTAAGTGCTACCGGTTATAAGCTCAGCAAAGCCGCGGGCAGTTATACCGGAAGCGTAAAGGTAAAAATAACAGCTAAAAGCGGTTACAAAGTATATTATTCTGTAAACGGAACGCTTACGACCGGAAAGGTTGTAAAGAGCGGAAAATCAAAAACTCTGACGATAAGCTCTACCAAAACCCTGACGGTATATGCAGTTAAAAGTTCAAAGACTATTACATCATCTTATCTGAAAAAATCGTCTGTGCTTAAAAAGGCTGCGACATATAAATATACAATTATTTCGGCATCAACAATTAAACTTACTTCGTCAAAGGTAAGTGTGGCATCGGATATTTCCGACGCTGTAAGTACGGACACAAGTGACGGCGTCAGAACGGTAAGTATAACAAAGGCCGGAAGCTATACCATAAGCGGTGGCTCGTCTTCGGCATATATAAAAAATACTGTAATTAAAGTAGCAGAAGATATTTCAGGAGAGGTAACACTCACACTCAAAAATCTGTATATAGATGACAGTGATATTCAGGATGTATCTGTAATAAGTGTGGGCAGCGGTACGACCTCGGTAAATATAGTTTCGTACGGAAAGAATGTATTAAAGGGACCGTCGTCTTATTCATCGGCGCCGGCATCTGCCATAGTATATGCGGCAGATTCATCCGCAACTCTTACCTTAAGCGGAGCAACCTCAACATCCAAACTTACGGTATCCGATGGTATGTCTGCAACTACGGATTACGGAAATCTGGATCCGTCAGACGGAATTTTCTGTAAGGGAAGTCTCGTTATTGAAAGCGGTGTTTATGTTGTGGTGGCAAGCGGAGACGCTCTCAAGGCCACGGGCTCATCGGGCGAAGGCGGAGTGACGATAACCGGAGGCACTATAAAACTGCGCTCTCATCTGTCAAATGCGATAAAAACAAAGAACGGATGTGTAAATATAAGCGGTGGCAAGATAACCGGTGCATATACCGGTGAAGACGGTATAAATGCCAAAAACTATAGTGTAAATATTTCGGGTGGCACCATTAATATTACAAACTGCTACGGAGACGGTATCCAGGGTGAGTATGTAAATATTTCCGGTGGTACGGTAAATATTACAACAATGTATGAGTATTCCGGAGAAAACTATTACAGCACTTCCAGAAGTACATATAATACAATCACAAAGACAGAAGACCAAACCACGAGTACCAAAACGGAAACCGTGAATGTAGATACGGGTTCACACAAGGGCATAAAGGCAGGAACAAAGGCCTGCACCTACAGCTATACAACGGTGGCGTCGGATTCGTCGCTTACAGCCGGAACGACCTACACTGACAGCGCATCAGGCGGACTTACAATTACCGGAGGAACAATTACCATAGATACTACAGGAGCCGGTGTAAAGTATAACGGTGGTATGATGGGCGGCATGAATCAGACGAATGCTACGACCGGAGCGGCTACAAATGACGGACAGTATATCTACGGCTCACCGGATGATGGTATAAAGAGCAACAATGACGCTGCAATAAGCGGCGGAACCATTACCGTATATTCGGGTGATGACGGTATTTCGGTAGCGGGAACTCTTGATATAACCGGCTCGGCAAAAATAAACATAGAAGATGCATACGAAGGAATAGAGGCTGCGACAGTAAATATTGGAAAGAGCGGAACCCCTACAGTAACTATTTCGTCAAATGATGACTGTATAAATGCTTCGGCAAAGACAGTAAGTTATGTATATGCGGATGAAGATGAGGAAACCTATACCAAGACTACGGTATCTTCTACAGACGCTTCACTTAATGTATATGGCGGAGTGCTTACCGCTTCCATAGCAGATGAAGCAGAGCATACATATTCGGGTTACAACGAATCGGGAAGCTATATAAGTATTACATATGAGGCTGACGGTGACGGACTTGATTCAAACGGAACTCTTAATCTTGAGGGTGGAGTTGTAACTGTATACGGAGCAGTAAGTAACGACAATGCGGCTCTTGATTACAATACATCATATACTCTCGGAAGCGGAATTACACTTCTTGCTCTTGGAGCGAGCGGAATGACGGAAAGTGTAACTACGGCATCACAATCTTATGTGGAATTCGGCGGTATGTCCATGGGTAATATGGGAGATATGCCAAACGCAAATATCACAGGCGCAGGTCCGGGAGATGCAAACAGACAAAATAACGGCTTCGGCCCGCAAAATGACAATACTATGCAGCCCGATAACGGCAATATGCAAAATGCGGCAGTTTTCACTCTTACTGCGGGAAGCGTTTTTGCAATAAATGACAGTAGCGGAAATTCTCTTGTTTCACAGACTGCAGCGAAAGCATATAGCTATGTATTTTATTCTTCTCCGTCAGTAAGCTCGGGAACCACCTACACGCTAAGCTGCGGCGGAAGTGAAGTGGCTACGGCTACGGCGCAGTAGAGGACTTTGCGGGCAGATATGCGGCGCGAAAACTGAGAGAAGTTTAACGCCGCTACAATAAAAGGGCCAAAGGGCTCTTTTATTTTGTTTGTAAATGTGGTAGATTAATTCTGTATGTAAAGTTGGGTCGGCAATGGCCGGCCGACATATTGTTGGAGGTTAATATGACGAACAATGAACTTGCGAAAACAGCGAATGATGTAAGAAAAGGCATCGTAACAGCTGTATATAATGCAAAAAGCGGTCATCCGGGCGGCTCACTTTCCGCTGCCGATATGATGACATATCTTTATTTTGAGGAGATGAATATAGATCCCGCAAATCCTAAGATGGAAAACAGGGACAGATTTGTTCTTTCAAAAGGACATGTTGCTCCGGCTCTTTATTCGGTACTTGCAAACAGAGGATATTTCCCGGTTAAGGATCTTGAGAGTTTAAGACATACCGGTTTTTATCTTCAGGGACATCCAGATATGAAGCATATACCGGGAGTAGATATGTCGAGCGGATCGCTTGGACAGGGATTTTCTGCAGCAGTAGGAATGGCACTTGCGGCTAAACTTGATAATAAGGATTACAGGGTTTATTGCATGGCAGGAGATGGTGAAATTCAGGAAGGACAGATTTGGGAAGCTGCTATGTTTGCCGGATCCAGAAAGCTTGATAACCTCGTTCTTATTATAGACAACAACGGACTTCAGATAGACGGCAGTATAGAAGATGTATGCTCGCCATATCCTATAGATGAAAAGTTTAAGGCTTTTAATTTTGAGGTGAAAAACATTGACGGTCACAATTTTGATGAAATTGCGGCTGCGCTAAAGGAAGCAAGAGAGACAAAGGAAAAGCCTTTTGCCATAGTGATGAAAACTCATAAGGGACGCGGAGTATCGTTTATGACGGACGAAGCGGGATGGCACGGAAAGGCTCCGAATGATGAGGAGTATGCAAAGGCTATGGACGAACTTGAAAAGGAGGGCGAGGCTTTATGTCAGAAGTAATTAAAATTGCGACAAGAGAAAGCTACGGTAATGCTCTTGTAGAGCTCGGCAAAGCTCATGATGACCTTATTGTACTTGATGCGGATCTTGCAGGTGCAACAAAAACAGGAACATTTAAGAAGGTGTTCCCGGACAGACATATAGATTGTGGTATAGCTGAGGCCAATATGGCAGGTATAGCAGCAGGTCTTGCTACCTGCGGAAAGGTGCCGTTTATGAGCTCCTTTGCAATGTTTGCTGCAGGCAGGGCTTTTGAACAGGTAAGAAACTCAATCGGATATCCACACCTTAATGTAAAAATCGGTGCAACTCATGCCGGAATTTCCGTTGGTGAAGATGGAGCCACACATCAGTGTAATGAAGACATTGCTCTTATGAGAACGATTCCGGGTATGGTGGTTATTAATCCGTGTGATGATATAGAGGCAAAAGCTGCCGTTAAAGCGGCATATGAATATGAAGGCCCGGTATATTTAAGATTCGGAAGACTTGCAATACCGGTAATTAACAATGAGGCGGATTACAAATTTGAAATCGGCAAAGGTATAGTGATGAAGGAAGGCAGCGATGTTACAATCGTAGCAACGGGACTTTGCGTATGCGAAGCTTTGGAAGCTGCGAAGAGTCTTGAAAAGGACGGTATAAACGCTGAGGTAATAAACATCCATACAATAAAGCCGATAGACAAGGAACTTATAATTGCATCTGCTAAAAAGACAGGAAAAGTAGTGACTGTCGAGGAGCACTCCGTAATAGGAGGACTTGGCAGCGCAGTATGTGATGTGCTCAGTGAAAATCTTCCTACACCTGTATATAAAATAGGTGTAAATGACACATATGGTGAGTCCGGACCGGCTAAAGAACTTCTTGTTAAATACGGTCTTACCCATGAGAATATCTATGAGAAAACAAGAGCTTTTGTAAAGTAGTATGAAAGAAAAACTTATAACGGAATTTGAAAAAA
>CAJOOU010000240.1 GCA_905236735.1 uncultured Eubacterium sp.
ATCATAGCTGTATCCTTCGACTATAGGAGATGTGCAGCCCTGAATACCATAGTCCCTGGCTTTTTCTAAAGACATGCCGTCAAGCATGAGATTGGATATTATTGTCTTATCTCCTACAAATTTAAGTTTTCCTCCGCCGTCTCTTGCCACCTCGCAGGCCAGAGTCAGATAATCTTCCGGAGAATTGTCCGATACCCTTACTACAATATCATCAGATACCATATTTACAGCACGCTCTGCCTCAAGAATAATATATGAAAGCTCATTTACAGCACTTGAGCCGTCCTCCTTTACTCCTCCTATTGTAAAGGACGCTCCCGAGTTATTGCCTGCAAATCCGTGGCTTCTTTGCTCCGAGTAAACAACGCAGGCGCTGTTGCAAAGAGCTAAAAGCTCTCCCATATATTCAAAGGCCTCCTGATCACTCATGCCGTTTTCTTTCGATTTTTTGTAATACGGATAGAGGTACTGGTCTATTCTGAGGAATCCATTACCTGTGCCCCAGTTTTCAAGGAGCACTCCCATATACGCAAACCAGACAGACTGTACCGCCTCCCTAAAGTCTGTAGCCGGCAGCCTGGGCACTTTACGACATATTACGGCAATATCCATGAGTTCCTTTTTGCGGTTCATATCTTTTTCCGTAACGGATAATCTCTGCGCCTCTGCGGCGTACCTGCCCGCAAGTGTAATAAGTCCGTCCAAAGACAAAAGCATACCTTCGAGCTCCGCCTTCTCCTCCGGAGTTGTATTTTTTTTGAGACGCTCGTTTATTTTATCCATGAGCCCCTCAGCTCCGAGAGAAAGAATTACTCCGTAATCCGGAGCAGAATGCCCCGGAAACTGGTTGTTGCCGCAATACGCGCCCCCTCCCATAATAAGGTCATCATAGTTTTTGGCTTCCGGTGGGCAGATTTTATGCCACATCTCCCTTAACGACTTATCTTTCCAGTATTTAACCACATCCTTAAGTGTGGCCTTGTCTCCATCCGTTAGCGGCTGAAACGGATCCGCACTCCTTGTAGAAAGCAGGTCGAGCTCATTTAATATCCAGTCACACTGGAGTTCGGGACTTATTGACCCACCCCTCATCTTCGATGTAGGATGGCCTACAATCAGCTCATCTCTGTAAATTTTTACCGTCATATTTTCCATCACATGAGCAAGAGCCTTTCCCCTTCTTATAGGTGCGGCCTCTCCTTCTGTCTCTTTAAAAGACTCTGTTATATACTTTGCCCGCTCTGTACATATCTCAGGTTTAATGAGCATTGTTTCGCATAATTTTTTTATTCTTGAATCATCGTATTTCATCCGTAACCTCCCAAAAATCCTTACCTGCATCACACTGAATGCTGTTTTATCAATATTTTACCACTATTTGCTGTAAAATTATATTGTATTTTCTGAATTATATTATCATTCGCCTTTATTGTTCAACAAAAAGGAGCGGCATCTAACCGCTCCACTTCAATGGTTCAATTTTATTTTTGTGATTTTCAATATTAGTTTCTACCCCAATATATTCTGACAGGTTTACAAAGCTCCCATCCTCATATACAGCAAATATCCCATAATGCCCCGTCTCTTAATAGCGGAAACGGGATAACAAATGTCACATGTCAGTAACCAAAATAATCACTGAGTTCATATGTTTCTTCATATGATGACAGCATTATTACAGGGTCAGCATCAATGATACACGACACAAGTAATGTGTTATCACTTTTTATCCACTTATTTATATTCTTATTAAATGCGGCTACCCCCTCTCCTCTATCAAAGAGTTCTTCACCCTGCAGATCACCGGCTTCTTCTTCATCAGCGACAAACGAGACCGTATATTCATCTATACACTCGGTGCATTGATAACTTGTTCCGGCATCTTTAAGCCAGAATACCGCATAATAATAATCTGCTACTCCCTGCATCTCATAAGTGTTGCTTATCATTATATATGGCAGCCCATTCTTATACACAATGGAAAGCTGTCCGTTTATTGCATGCGACGCTCCCACATAAGTTGTAGAAAAGAAGGCCTCATCCTCATAAACTGCGGTTCCATCCTCGTCAGTTCCTGCATTTTCATATACGTTGATATATGCGCATCCGATACTGCCAAGTATATCTTCTGCGGTTCCCGTAGCATCGCCTTCATCTGCTACAACCAGTTCAATTTTCTCTAAAATGCCATTATGTGTTATGTCGGCCTCTGTCTCATAAACAGCCTTTTCACCCCAGCCTTCAAGCTCCTCCAAGCTATACTCTGATGTATAATACCCAAGTACAATACCGGTTTTGTCAGAATACTCATATCCGCCATCAAGCGCTTCATCCTTTATATC
>CAJOOU010000241.1 GCA_905236735.1 uncultured Eubacterium sp.
TTCAGCCTCTTTGGCATTGATTCTGAATGGAAGAATGCAAATTATAGCAAGAATTCCAACTGCAATCATAGGTACGGAATTTAAAAGATAAATACCGTTGATTGCCATATCCGACTGTGTGGTTGCTACCTCATCGAATCCAAAATGGGCAAGACCAAATGAGATTACAAGAGCAAATATTGACATTGAAAGCTTAAGAGAAAAGTTAACAAGTGAATAGATAAATGCAGGAGCTCTTACTCCGTTTTTCCACTCTCCGTAATCTGCAGCGTCGGGAATCATAGACCATGTGCTGGAGAATGAAAGTACTTGTCCCCATCCGGCTACAAATGCTGCAACATAGTTCATAGTCATATTAGTTTTGGCAATCATAAAAAGTGCTCCGGAAAGTGCTATAAGTGCACAACCAATAATGAATGTGTTTCTTTTTCCGATTTTTGTGGTTATACCGGGTATAAAATAGAGAATAAAAAATGGAGCAATAGCCATTACCGTAAGCAGGAAAGGATATGCATCATTCTCAAGATAATAAACTCCGTAATATGCGTTCATTGTATTTCTGAAAACCGAATATCCGCATACAAAGAAAAAAGCGAAAATAAGTGACCACGCAGGAGCATTTCCTTTTAATGTACCGAAACTCTTAATAAGAGAAACATTTTCTTTAGGTGGTTCAATGCGCTCTTTTGTATTAAAGAAAGTAAGCGCAAGTACAGCAACAGTAAATAAACCTAAAATCACTGCTGTAACTGTATAGCTTGAAGCTCCTTCGAGACCATGTGCTGCGCAAATAGAAATAATTGCCGGTACTATAATTGATGTAAGTGTATTTCCAATTGCAGACCCAAACTCTCTAAATGATCCAAGCTGGGAACGCTCGTTATAGTCGGCTGTAAGCACATTGACCATTGATCCCAATGGGATAAGCGAAGCCGTGTTGCACATTCCGAAACCTATATAAGTAATAGCTGCAACAATAATCCTGCCTGTCATTCCAAGATGAAAATCCGTGAATGTAAGAACAAGGAAAAGTCCCATCGGAATGGTGGCAAAAAATGCCCAAGGTCTGTATACGCCCCATCTTGTTCTTGTCCGGTCTGCAATCATGCCCATTAATGGATCGTTAATAGCATCCCATATTCTCGCAATAAGCATAATGGTTCCGACTGTTACTGCACTAATGCCCAGAATAACATTAAAGAAAAAGAACAAATAACAGTTTACAAAGAAAAATGGAAACTGCTCTCCAGCAGTTCCGAGTCCGTAACACAGTTTTTCACGAACTGATAATTTTTCGGTGGAAAGAATTTTCTTTTCTCCGACTTCGTCCAGCTTTGTGGCCAGAGCCCCCTGCTCTGCCAAATATTTACTGTCCATATAAATACCCTCCTGTTCCGTGATATTGACAATTCATATCACTTTATGCTCAAAGTGTAAGTCAATAGACAAATAATTTCCAATATATAAAAATGTATCATTATATAACTGAAAAGTTATGTGTAGAAGATGTATGACTAGGGTAATTATAAATCTTTTGTTATTTGTATGACATGGTCAATAAAATCCATTTGAGCTCTGGTTTTGTATCTGTTATTTAAAAAGCCCATATAGCATGTCCTTTTTGCAAAATCATCTTTAAGAGAAATAAAAACCTTATCATCGGAGATATTTAGGCTTTTATCACGCGCCTGGCTTTGTAAGAAGCCATTTTCGGTGATTATTGACACACAGTTTCCATGGGTAAGCACCTGTCCCAATAGAGCGGAGTTGTCAAGTGAGTAGCTTATGTTGGGAGTAAAATATGCATTACTGCAAAGATCCATGGTTAAATTATAAGAATCACTGTTAACATCCATAATACAAAATCTTTCATTTTTGAAATCTATCATATGAAGACCTTTTTTATTCGCAAGAGGATGCCTTTCGGATAAAACAATGCCTATTTTTTCGGAAAAAAGAGGTAGCCAATCTATATATTGAGATTCTATGGGAGTAGATGAAAAAGCTATATCTATTTCGCGGTTTAACAGTAATTCGCTTACGCGATCATTTTCTGTTTTGAAAAAATCAATATTAACATTGGGATATTTTTCTATAAAATGACTGAGACTCGATGTGAGCCAGGTTGGGTTGGATGCTGACCAAACTGATGCAACACTTAAAGAGCCGGTGGTACCGTTTTTCATATCAGAGATTTCTCTTTCCATCTCATCGAATTCCGAAAAAATCCGGTTGGTATGCTCCAGAACACAGTGTCCATAATCATTCAGGTAAACATTTTTTCCTTCTCTGTCAAAGAGTTTGACCCCAAGTTCATTTTCAAGTTTAGAGATTGTTTTTGAAAGAGCCGGTTGCGATATATATAACTGTTCGGCGGCCTTTGTTATGTGCTGAAGTTCAGCAGTAAGCTGGAAATATTTAAGATGTGACAGTTCCATTTAAAATCCCCCCTTTTTAAATCTATATAAATAAATTATAGAACCTTCTGATAAGATTGTCTACACAAATATAACCGAATGGTTATACATCTATATAAAAACTGCTATTAGACAGAATAAGATAATCGATATTAAAATCAAAACAAAAAACCAAGAAGGGGGTTTTTAAATGAGTGAAATTTTAATGGCACTTAGTCCATGGTCAGAGATTGACACATCTAAGATAGTTGGCCTTAGTCCAAGACTTAAGGACTTAAATGGTAAGACAATTGGAATGTTTAGTGATTTTATGGATTCTGCCACTTATATGCTTAAAGCTGTTGAAATTGAAATACTAAAAAGATATCCTAACGCAAAGTTTTCATATTTGCAGTACAAAATTGAGACAACAAGAATAATAGAGGATGATGAGTTTTACCCGGAATATAAAGAATGGATAAAAGGGGTTGATGCAGTAGTTGCTTTTTACGGAGCGGTACCGTCGAGCTCGCTTTTTCTTGGGTATAATGCAGCTTATATGGAGAAAGAAGGAAAGCCGACAGTAATGGGGGTTATGCCGAGAACATATTCTGCTGCAGTCAGAGGATGTAAAGCTATAGGAGTTCCGTATCTTAGGACATTCTCTTATGTTTCTCCGGCGGATATTTGGGGACATCAGGAAAAACAGGAAGTTGTGGATGCTATGGCACCGATAGTAGCAGAAGTAACAGATCAGGTGATAGACGGGCTTACAA
>CAJOOU010000242.1 GCA_905236735.1 uncultured Eubacterium sp.
AAAATGAAGAGCCACCGTCTGAAACATAGATTTCATATGTGTCGGCCTTGTATGTTCCGGCTATTTCTGTAACGGATAATGAAGATAAGTACTCCTCAGGATCTGAGCATTTTTCGGATATTATTTCATCTTCGAGCGGATATCCTACATATTCATTAGCATTGATTATAAAAGATAACTGGCGAATTATATATATAGGCGGAATTACAATTAAAGCTATTGCAATTATTATGTACAAAGCAGCTGCAATACGAGGGCGAAGTTTTTTTATTACAAAGCGCACCCAAAAAATTCTGTAAACAATCGCAAGTGCCAGTGAAAGCAATCCTACCAAGGTAAATATTGCAGCTTCCATTAAGCTTCCGGTAGTTACATATCTTACACTGCTTATGGCGATCCACGCCAGTTCAACAACAAGGTAAAATACAACATATCCCCTCATATCCTTAAACAGCGGGCTTATCATATTAAAACCTATATGCTTCTTTTCAAATTCATAAAAATCCGCCAGATCATCCCATACATCATCAACAATTGAAAAGAAAGTATATCCCTTTTTCTCGTTTTCGGTTATTTCTCTCCAGTATCTGTCGGTATCAAAACTTGACATTTCAGCCTTGTCTGACTGCATTTCACTACAAATCTCAAGAGAGCCGTTAAGCTGCTTTATCTGAGATTTAAGATCTGCTATATTTTTTTCCAGAACACTCTGCAAATCTGTACTCTCATCAAGCAAATTCTTTATATCATCAAGCGATATACCCAGCTTTCTAAATATCACTATCCGGCGAAGCCTCTCCAGATCTTCATATGAGTATTCCCTATAGCCATTTTCGCCGCGTTCCGGAGAAAGGAGTCCTTCTTTTTCGTAGTATCTTATATTTGCCCTCGGTATCCCGGTCTCTTTTTCAAGTTCCTTAATCTTCATGCCATTTTGCCTCATATTTAGCAGTACCTCCTTTAGTCTGTGCCTTTATTTGTCTCAAAAATAAGGGGTAAAGCCACTTTACAGTCAAGCATTTTTTTATTCTAGCTTAACATTGCATCCACATTCTACTTAAATAAACCAAAAAAGGCTTCGGATTCCATTCAAAGCCCTTTGTATCTATTCGCTTTTTAGAGTCATTCTATTTGACTCAAATACTCTGCCATATGTCTCCCGAGCTGCCTATGACCTTCTTCTGCCAAATGCACTCCGTCAAATGCCATACTAACGGATTCTTTTGCCGCATCAAAAAACAAAAATCCTCTTCTTTCGGCAAACTTTTTATATGCCTTCGAAAGTCTTCCGTCAGTTGTATCGTATTTTTGCATACCGCAGACAGTAGCCGTCTTAACAGGCGGCGGTGCGATAATAAGAATCTTTATGTCCTTAAAGTTTTCCATTATCTTATCTATTGCCCGCTCCAGCTTTGTCGCCACTTCGTCCGGTTCCGGCTTTAACATGCATACATAATCATTGGTTCCAAGCATTATCCCTAAGATATCTATCGGCTCATTTCTTTTCAGCGCCGAAAAAATCACCTCAAATTCAGCATCGGATGAGGGAATAGTTCTTCCGTTTCGCGCTTCCGTAAAAACTTCGCCGCTCTCTGATAATGCCCTATAAACATACGGCCATGTTTTTTCCTCGTCATATCTGCCGGGAATCGGCCCCCTCGGATCAAAGCCATATGTATTTGAATCACCATAAAAAAGTACTCTCATTACATTTTTCCCCTTATAAAAAACTCAATATCCATTCCCAAAAGGTTGACTACTCGAATAGCTTTTTCCAGTTCACTTCTCTTTTTCGCATCTCCAAAATCCCGCCACTGTCATTACGAAGTTTATAATCATAAGCGCTCCGCTCACCCAATATCCAAATATAGCGGTATAAAGCAAATCTTCCGGATGCAGTCCGCCTATAATGTTGGCTCTCTCCTGCCACACCAAGCCGGTCAAAATCCAGATAACTATATACGCCGGCGAAGCAACTACCGATAAGACTTTAAACCTTTTGTCCTTTACCACTCCGAAAACATCAAGCGCCATTATTATCAGCGGCACTGCCAAACAATCCAAAAAATAAAATCCGTAAAAATACCCCATCATATCTGAATTATAAGTAAACCATGGCAGAAATACCGATATTACCGCCAAGATAAATACTGTTTTTCTAATCATTTTAATCCCCTTATTATCTACTAAGTCCAGTACCTATACTATAAAACCATCATTATAACAGATGCTTCATTGTCATCCTTATCATAAAAATGCACCCCGCCCGCAACATCCGTGTCCAAACAAACTATAGGATAATCTATGTTGTCTTCCACATATGGTATGGTTCCGTCAGTATAAACAATCTTTGCAATACTTCTATTCTTGTTTAACGCTACAAAACCTCTTCCATATCCTACGCAGTCCAAACATATCAATCCGTTTTCTTCTTTTAATTCTCCGGATCCCTTTAATATCCATTTGTCTGGCAAATGTTTGTTTTGCACATATGCAAACCATCTGGCATCTGAATAATCTTCTTTTTTATACACCATCCCGACTATAACTGGGTATTCTTCTGCAGTTACTAACGTGCCTGTATATTCACGCTCTCCTAAAGCAGCTATTTCATCATTCAGGATGTCATCTTCATCTTTTCCAAACGTATCTCCCTTATAAAGTATCGCGAATACTGCAGCAATTATCGCTATCACCAATAATAAAAGTCTCAGTTTTATTCCTGTTTTTTTATCCTCATTTGCTTCCATTATTCCTTTTCTCCCTCTCTATGCCAACTTGTCCATACTATACGCTACATATTTTGTAGTACTGCTTAGTGGCATGTCAGGCGGCTAACCGCCTGACACATCCGCTTTTATTCAGCTTTATCCTCTGCAGCAGATTCCTCAATCTGCTCCCCTGTCT
>CAJOOU010000243.1 GCA_905236735.1 uncultured Eubacterium sp.
AAATTCGGATATATACACAACATAGATGTCTTTTATATCTTCAAATCTAACACCTTTTTCGTTGTCTCTGACAGTTATCATTGCAGCGTTATATCTCGTTCTCTTTAAATGATCATCATTATCGGAACGTTGCACCTCAATATTACACTTTGAGCCATCTTCAAATGTACATAAAGCATCTAATCTCACAGAACGCCCGTATATATTATTATTACTGTCCTGAACTGCCACATCAGATATAATAAGCTTTGGCTCTTCCATTATTATTCGTAGCATTTCCTGACATACCATTATATCGTCTGCAAACAGCTCAAAAAAGACATCATCAATTGGTCTGAGTTTTTCTATATCCTTTAGTTTTTCTTCTATATTCAATAAGTACCCCTCCTTAAATTGTAGCACAGGCAAACTTTTTATGCCACATAAGTCTAAAATTTGTAATACTGTTTTTAACCGGAAACAAACAAGAACATATCTAAAAAAAGAACCCCTCGGATGTATAAATAATACACCCGAAAGGTTCCTGCTTCAATTGGCAAAACTGTACAAAATTTAAGGTATCCGTAGCCCTGCATTTTTGTGTACTTTGTACAATTGCGGCGGGGCGTGTTTTTTAGAAATCTATTGTCGATCTGTTGTTTTGTTTGAGGAGCTCCGCAACGATATCCGCCGTTTCCTCATCAACCGGCCCCGTGCCGTAATCTCCCGAGAATGAATTGGTAGTCGCATTATATGATGCGCTGTTGTGCACCTCTTCCGGTGCAGCTGAAGCCGCGTCAGCCATCCTCTTTGCCTCTTCTATTTCCGCTGCCTTTGCAGCATCATCTGCCGCGGCCTCGGCCTGAAGTCTTGCAAAAATTTCATTGGCAAGGTCAAGATCCGCCTGACTCATACCCGATGTATCTATCTCCGGTTCTTCCTCTTCTACCGGAGCCGGCTCGGGCGCATGCGTAGTTTCCGGCTGTGCAAAAGTTTCCTCTATTTCCGGCTCGGCTGCCTCAGGCTCTTCCGGTATATCCTCTCTTTCATCCTGCAGACCTCCGGGTATAAAAAACTTCTGAAACGGTACTATTATGACCCTCCATCTTTTTACAATATTTGATTTGAGTCTTGACCAGAATGTATTTGTTTCAATTTTGTCATATCTTCTACCATTAAAGCTATACATATTTCTCCCCAAAAAGAAGCTGCTGCGCCTTTTACATGCGCAGCAACCCCTAAACATTCAATTTTTATTTACTAATTTTTCTTAAGAAAATCAGGTATTTTTATATCCTTTTCCGGAACATTGCTGGCAAGTGCTTCCGGCTTTTTAATCTGACTAAAGGATGAGGCGGTAATCGGCGTCTGCTGAGCCTTTATCCTGTCCGCCACTCCTGCCGTAGAAGCAAGTATGCCCGGCTGCGCTACCTTAGACGATGCTGCCTGAGTCGGATAAGTAAGAGTAGGACGAGAAGTCTGTCCGAATGATGATATCGAAGGACTCTTCTGTCCCTCAAGACCCGTAGCAATAACTACAATGGTTGCTTCATCAACTCTGTTCTCATCATAGAGCGAACCAAAGATAACATTGGTATCCTCTCCGGTGAGTTCCTGTACATAGCTAACTGCATCGTTGGCATCAAGGAGTGAAATATCTCCCGAAATATTGACAATAACATGAGTCGCTCCGTTAATTGTAGTCTCAAGAAGCGGGCTTGATACAGCAAGCTTAACAGCCTCAATTGCCTTATCATCTCCCTTGGCACTACCTATACCCACATGAGCCATTCCCTTGTTTTCCATTACCGTCTTAATATCGGCAAAATCAAGATTGATAAGAGACGGCACATTAATAAGGTCTGTAATACCCTGTACTGCCTGCTGAAGAACCTCATCAGCCTTCTTTAACGCATCCGGCATTGTAGTCCTTCTGTCTACAATCTCCAAAAGCTTATCATTTGGTATAACAATTAATGTATCAACATTGTCTTTAAGTTTATCAATACCGCCCAGGGCATTTACCATCCTTGCCTTTGCCTCAAACTTAAAAGGCTTTGTAACAACACCAACGGTAAGAATCCCCATATCCTTAGCTATCTTGGCTACTACGGGAGCTGCTCCGGTACCTGTACCGCCTCCCATTCCGCAGGTGACAAATACCATATCAGCACCGCGGATTGCCGCAGATAATTCTTCAAAGCTTTCCTCGGCAGCTTTCTCTCCGATTTCAGGTTGTGCACCGGCTCCAAGTCCTTTGGTAAGTTTCTCCCCTATCTGAATAAGCGTCGGAGCTTTGCAAAGCTGGAGAGCCTGCTTATCAGTGTTAACGCCGATGAACTCTACCCCCGCAATCTCCTCCATTATCATTCTGTTTACCGCATTGTTACCGGCTCCGCCAACACCTACTACTATAATACGGGCACTGGCATCAGCGTCTGTGTTTTTGATTTCTAACACGACAACTCCTCCTCACTATACAAGATTTAGCATATCTTCCAAATTATTTATCCAAAAAAATCAATATATTGTGTTTTTAATTATACCTATCTACTATAATATAATCTTTTCCTCTATAATGCAAGAAAAAAATGCTATTTAACTCTTTTGAAACACAATATCATCCGAGCTTTTTGTCCACTCAGACATATCAATCTGTCCGCTACTGCCTTCCAGATTTTTGATAATCTCACTAAGCCTTAAGACCTTGGCCTCCGTATAACTGTTTTTACCGAGCTTAACGGTGATATCATCAGTAACAAAGGTAATCGCATTTCCCTTTACACTTATGGAACTTGCATCAAGCTCATACTTTTCAAGCAGTTTTGTAAGGTCAAGAAGATATTCAAGCACATCGTCATCAGTGCTGCCCAGACTCATGGTCTCGGATATGTTCTCCGTATCAAGGCCTGTAACCTCAGTTGCTGTTTCAACCAGAGTATCCGAGGCTTCAGTAACCACTCCGTCTCCGTCAAAATAATAATACACGCCCTCGCTTTTTACATATCCTATTATCGCCTTTTCATAGACAACAATACTTACACTGCGGGGTGAATTCATCTTCACCTCAAGATCCGATATAAACGGCATATCCTTTTGAGTGAGAATATTGTATTTTGCAAACAGATACAGAGTATAACCGCATTTAGGATCGGCAAATATCATATCCGAAAGCGTGGCATCATCATAAATTTCATTACCTTCTATCTCCACCGTCTTTACCTTAAAAACAAAGAAAAACATCAGGGCAAAGACTGCGGCAAAAGCTGCCAGGGTGCAAAGGATAACAAGAAGCCTTTTCAGTATTCTTTTTCTTCTTCGTTCCTGCTTTATCTTCATTATTACCTCATCTATTTATTCGCCTTCCCGCATAAGGTAAAGGTCTTCGGTATTTTCCAGTCTGATTCCCCTCGAAACGCTAAGAGCTATACCCATTTCTGCCAAGAGCACCGACAGGGAGGTACCGCCGTAACTGATGAAAGGAAGTGTGATTCCTGTATTGGGAATCGTATTAGTCACAACGGCTATATTGAGTATGACCTGAAGCGCAATATGAGTCATTATACCTACAACAACCATCGAGCCAAACAGATCATATGTATTATTTGCTATAATCATAAGTCTCCACAAAAGCAAAAGAAAAAGAAGTATAATGGCAACCGCTCCGACTATGCCGAGTTCCTCACATATAATGGAAAAAATCATATCGTTCTCAGGCTCCGGAACCGAACCGAACTTCTGCAGGCTCTCTCCGAGCCCCTTGCCGAATATTCCTCCCGATCCTATGGCATAAAGTCCCTGCAATGTCTGATATCCTTCATCGAAATTCTCCGGATGAAGCCATATCTGTATTCTTCTTACTCTGTATGGCGCAATTATCAGAAACACCGACATAAAGCCAAAAAGAGCAAGGATAATTCCCATAAAATACTTGTATTTGGGACTGGCAACAAAAATCATCACGAATTCTATCCCGGCTATTATTATGGCCGTACTAAGATTTGCCATAGCCACAAAGGCAAGTATGGGCAGATTAATCGCAAATACCGTTATTATCCCTTTTATATCCGCCATCCTTTTGGGAGAACGGCTGACTATATATGCAACAAAAAGAATAACTCCTACCTTGGCAAGCTCTGACGGCTGAATACTGATACCGCCCACGCTTATCCATCTCTGCGACCCGCTGTAACTTGAGCCCACAGATGTCTGCACCAGAACATTAAGTCCAAGCGCCACAATATAAATCATCGGAGCAAAAGTATGAAATATATGATAATCAAATCTGGAAATTACAATAAGAGCCGCTAGTCCAAGCAAAGCTGCAAAAAGCTGTTTTTTAACATAATACGCCGGGTCGTCAAAAGTAATCCCCGCATTGTAGTAACTTACCGAATACAGCATAACCATGCCAAAGGCAACAAGAAAAATAATTATAAAAAGCAGTGCATAATCAAAGAAGCGGATTTTCCGTCTGCTCCCTGCGACTGCTCTTTTTTCTTTTTCCATAGCTATAGCTGACTCCATGAGTTACTCCTCGAGATTTCGTACATATTCCTTAAAAATATTTCCCCTTTGCTCGTAGTTATCAAACATACCCCAGCTTGCGCATGCAGGAGAAAGCAGTACATTTTCTCCGGGCCCGGCATTTTTATAGCAGATGTCTATAGCCTCCTCAAGGCTGCCTGCATATTCTATATCCCTAAAGCCATGATTTGCGGCACATAACGCTATCTTGTCCGCAGTCTCCCCGATAAGCACAAGTTTTTTTATCTTGCCGTCAAAGCTTTCAATCCACTCATCATATTCCGAGCCCTTATCATATCCTCCTCCGATCAGACAGGTAGGCGCATCCATGGCCTTTACCGCCTGAATAGCCGCATCCGGATTGGTTCCCTTTGAATCGTTGTAGAATCTTACCCCTCTTTTGGTTGCCGTAAATTCAATCCTGTGTTCCACAGCCTTGAAATTTTTAACGGTATCCACAATATCATCAATGTCTACCCCCATAGCCAGCCCGATAAGTATGGCTGCCATAACATTTTCGGCATTGCAGACGCCGACAAGCATCATATCCCTTACATTAAGAAGGCGTCTTTCCTGTCCGTTTTCTTTAAGGATAATATCTCCGCCTCTTAAGAAGATTCCTTCAGACAGTTCCTCTCCGGAAGAAAACATAGCCACAGTCGCGGGACATCTTTTTGCAAAATCAGCCGTATATTCATTGCAGGCATTAAGCACACAAACATTGTCCTTTGTAGCCTTGTTTGTAATCCTTTCCTTGCAGTAGGCATACTCATCCATTGTATGATGTCTGTTAAGATGATCGGGCGTAATATTGATTATTGCCGTTACATCAGCATGAAACTCGTCTATTGTCTCGAGTTGGAAACTCGACACCTCTATTACAGTAACCGTATCCTCTGTGGTTTTGTCCGCTATCTCCGTAAAAGGTATACCTATATTTCCAACCACCTGTACATCACTGTATTTGCGCTTCATTATCTCACCCACAAGGGTTGTTGTAGTGGTCTTTCCGTTTGTTCCGGTTATAGCCACAATCTTACCCTTGCTGTGGCGGTATCCGAGCTCTATCTCACCTATAATCTTTTTGCCTGCGCAGTACAAACTCTGCACTACCTTGTTGTCAAGCGGAACTCCCGGGCTTAAAACCACCTCGTCAAATCTGTCAAGCATTGTCGGGTCAAATGACATATCCCCTACAACAACCTCAACTTCATCCAGTTCCTCTCTCGAACCCATAATCTCATAAGGATCGGTTTTTTTATCCGTATTGTATAAAATGGCCAGCTGCCCAAGTCGTGTCAAAAGCGCAGCCGATGCCAGTCCGCTTTTTCCTGTGCCGAAGCACAATGTCTGTTTTTCGAACATTTCCCCTGCTTTCCTCTCTTAAATTGCAAGCAGCGCTATCATACAAAGCACCGCCGTTATTATTGAAAATTCGGCCACTACCTTTGTTTCGGACCATCCCCCCAGTTCGAAATGATGGTGAATCGGAGCCATGCGGAATATTCTCTTTCCGCCCGTCTTTTTAAAGTATGTAACCTGAATTATAACTGAAAGTACCTCTACGAGATAAACCAGTCCGATAATAATAATATAGATTGGCATCTGCAGCATATACGCACTGCCCGCCACATAGCCTCCAAGTGCAAGTGAGCCCGTATCTCCCATAAAAACCTTTGCAGGATAACAGTTAAAAACAAGAAATCCCAAAAGTGCACCTATAACTGCCGCATCAACATTCCAGTTCCCTTTGCCGGTAAGTACACCGGCAACAAGGAAAAATACAGCCACAACGAGGGTTACCGTAGACGCAAGTCCGTCTACTCCGTCAGTAAAGTTTACCCCGTTTACCGTACCTATTACCGCAAAAAACAAAAGCGGATATGCAAAAAGGCCTATATCAAGAATATATCCCCCGCTAAAGGGTATCCTAAGTCCCAGATTTCCGTTCGAGTGCATGAAATATGCAAAAACCGCCGTAACTATTATCTGAAGAGCCATCTTCTGCTTTGCCAAAAGTCCGTCGCTCTTTTTCTTTACCACCTTTAAAAAATCATCTATAAATCCTATCAGACCAAAACAGACGGTCAGAAATACCACCGGATAAGCTCCGGGATTTGACTTCATAAAAACAACAGATGTAATAACCACGGCCGCGATTATCATTATTCCTCCCATTGTCGGTGTACCCGTCTTTTTCTGATGGCTGGCAAGTTCTTCTCTTTCTGTATTGCCAACCTTAAGCCTTATAAGAAACGGAATCACAAAAGGTCCCATCAAAACCACAATAATAAAAGATAAAAGCACTGCAAGTGCGATAAAATTATACATTGTCTGCTCCCACAAATTTAGATTGTAAGGCTATAATAATAGCATTACTTTTAAATATTACCTCTTTTTCATCATATTCTCAAGGGCATTATTCTTCGTCGCCCCCGGAATCTTCCTCGAGAATTTCGGTATCTTCAACATCTTCCGCTATAAGCGACTCTGAGCCGAGATATTCGTTTATATCATCAATTGTTGAAAGTGTGCTTTCCTCTTCATCCGGGAAAACATTGAGATACGGCAGTACCTGAGCAAATATTTTTTTCGCAATAGATACCGCAAACCCCGACTGCGCCTGATTGTCATCATTGGGCTCATCCACCACCACATAGACCAATACCTGCGGATCATCCACCGGAGCAAATCCCATAAATGATACAAGATACTTTTTCTTGTCTCTCGGAAGTTTTTCGGCCGTACCTGTCTTGCCTCCTATGGAATACCCTTCTATCTGACAGCTTACCGCAGTTCCTTCCGTTACGGTTCTGCCAAGGTATTCCCTTAAAAGTTCCGAAGTTTCTTCAGATATTGTCTTTTTAAGCAAAACGCTGCCTGTCCTGTTAATCGTATTACCCGAAGAGTCCTGCACCTCTTTCACAAGATGAGGTCTGTAATAGTACCCTCCGTTTATCAGCGATGAAAATCCCGCTGCCATCTGCACCATTGTCACATTAAAGTTCTGACCGAAGGCATTGGTGGCAAGTGTTGAATCTCCCATATCACTTACATCATAAATCAAGGTATCCGTCCTTGCCTCTGCCGGAAGGTCTATACCGGTCTTAAGGCCAAAGTTGAATATTGACTGGTATTCGGAGAAAATATTTTTTCCCATCTTCATCGCTATCTGCATAATTGCATCATTGCATGACTGGGATATTACCCCACCAAGATCGAGGGTGCCGTGTCCGTTTACATGAGAGCATTTGATCTCATATCCGCCTATATATTCGTGTCCGTCACAGTAAAATGTCTCCGAGCCGGAAAGCACTCCCGTCTCCAGAGCAGCCGCTACGGTAAAAGGCTTCATTGTAGATCCCGGTTCATATGTGGACGATACGCAGTAGTTCGACCAGAGAGAGTAAAGAGCCTCGTATTTTTCGTCGTCCGTCATTTCTTCAAGTTCTTCTTCGGTATAGTAACCGGATAAATCCCTGGGACTGTTCAAATCAAAGGTCGGGTAATTGGCCATGGCAAGGATTTCCCCACTGTTAGGGTCCATGACTATTACCGCCGTGTTGGCCGAGCCGTCTCCTTCGGTTGAAGCATTCGTATGTTCATCATTGAATTCTTTTATTACCTTTTCAACAATCGTCTGTATCCCCGAATCTATCGTACTTACTATTGTATTTCCGTCTTCGGCTGATATGACCGTGGTTTCAAGGTCGCTGTCGGAATTAAGATATCCGTATTCTCTTCCGTTAACTCCGGTAAGTTCATCATCATAATATGACTCCAGGCCGATTGTACCCGTACCTTCGCCGTTTACAAAGCCTATCACACTGGCCGCAAGAGAGCCGTACGGATAATTCCTTATATACTCTTCTTCAAACCATACGCCCTTAATCTGCTCATTTGCATCACCGGACTCCGAGAGGCTTTCCTTTAATTCCTTGAACTCGGAAATCTCATCAAATGTCTGTTTTTTAAGGAGTACCTTATACTGATTCTTTGGATTCTCTTCTATAAATGTCCTGAGCTCATCTTCATCAAGGTCAAAATACCTGACCAGAGCCTCAACCGTTGCATCTATTGAGTCCTCGTTTGCATTAAGCACCTTGCTGTCAAGTATCACATTATATACCTTCGTACTTGTCGCAAGAATCGTTCCGCTCCTGTCGGTAATATTCCCTCTTTTGTACGGAATTGTCGTAGAATCATAGTCCTGCTGGGATAAAACGGTCTTTGCATACTTCTCCCCGCTTACGGCATTGATATATGTAACTCTGCCGATTAAAACAATTAAAGCAAGCACGATAATCGCAAAAACGATTACCAGCTTGCGTTTCATATTTTTATTGAATTTCTTTATTTTAGGTTTTTTCAACGATAATACACCTGCTTATATTTATTTTTCCGCTTCCGGCATGTCGCTGTACTGTGTCATGCTGTCAGATTCATCCACGCTGTAGTACACTATCTGCGAAGCCCTTGGATATACCATACCCAGATCATGCATTGCCTTGTACTTCACGCTGCTTAAATCCACCGAGCTTTCAATGGCATTTAATGCCTCATCATTTGCGGACCTGGTATTTATTATATCATTTTCTATCGATGCTATGTTACTAATATGCGAAGAAATATCAGACTGCAGATTAATATATACTCCGCAAACCACACAAAGCGCAACCACACACATACTCAAAAAAGCCACATATGCAGGATTCATATAAAGCGCTCTCTCCTGATTTCTCTGGGCCGCACGAACAGCTCTTTCCTTTCTTCTTCTTTCTTCCTGCATGCGCTCTTTTGCTTTGCGCGCTCTTCTTATCTCCGGATATTCCTTGGCCGGAGCTGTCTTTCTGATTGTATTTCCTTCTACATAAAATGTCCTTTTTTCCATAATTTACCTCTTTGCCTTTGGGGCCATCCTTCCTTGGATTATATATGAGTAAAAGTACGCAGCTTCGCGCTTTTGGCTCTGCTGTTTTTCTCACATTCTTCTTCTGAGGGAAGTATCGGTTTTCTAAGTGCCTTCCCTTTTGATTTTTTTCCGCACACACATACCGGAAAATCCGGTGGACAGGTGCAGGGATTTTCGTTTGTTTTAAAATGAGTCTTTACTATCCTGTCTTCGAGGGAGTGAAAGGTTATTACGGCAAGCACTCCTCCGGGCGCCAGTAAATCAATCATCTTATCAAGAGTTTTGTCAAGTTGTTCGAGCTCACGGTTCAATTCTATCCTTATAGCCTGAAATGTGCGTTTTGCCGGATGTCCGCCGGTCTTTTGTACCTTCATAGGTATTGATGCCCTTATGATATCCGAGAGCTCATGCGTGGTCTCTATGGGTGCTTTGCTTCTTTCAGCTACTATATGCTTGGCAATGTTTTTGGCAAACCTGTCTTCTCCGTAATCTTTGATGATACGGTAGAGATCCTGCTCACTGTACTCATTCACAATATCTCTCGCAGTAAGAGTCTCACATCTGTCCATCCTCATATCGAGGGGCGCATCTTCCATATATGAAAACCCGCGTGATGCGCTGTCGAGCTGATGTGATGAAACTCCAAGGTCAAGTACTATCCCGTCTGCCTTCTCCACTCCTAACCCCCTAAAGACCTCATCTATATTTTCGTAAGTATTTTTCACAATTGTTACGCGGTTTTTAAACGGCTCAAGTCTTTCTGAGGCTGCTTTTATAGCATCATCATCCCTGTCTATGCCTATGAGTCTTCCTTTATCCGAAAGTCTTTCGGCAATATGAAATGAATGTCCGCCTCCACCTAAAGTTCCGTCCGCGTATATACCATCCGGTTTGATATTCAGTGCCTCGATAGTTTCATCCAGGAGCACCGACACATGATTAAATTCCATTTATTTCACCTCTCGGCAAGATGTGCAGATAGTATGGCGCTTATAATACAAAACCGAATTCCGACATATGCTCTGCAATATCGTCCATATCTTCGTAGACACTTGCCTCATGCCACTTGTCCTTATCCCAGACTTCAATTCTCTCAAGCACTCCGGCAAAGACAACATCTTTGCCAAGTCCCGCAAACTCCCTAAGTGTCGCCGGTATCAGGACTCTGCCCTGTTTGTCTATCTCGACAGCCGTAGCTCCGGCCAGAAAAAATCTGGAAAATTTGCGTGCTTCTTTGTTTACTGTAAGCGGCAGACTTTTAAGCTTTTCCTCAAACTCTGCCCATGCCTCATTCGGATACACGAAAAGACAGCCATCCATTCCCTTTGTTATAACAAACTCGTCTCCGAGCTGCTCACGGAATTTGGCCGGTATGATGATTCTGCCCTTGGCATCAATTGTGTGATTATATTCACCCATGAACATAATAAATCACCACTTTTCTCCATTTGTACCCACTTTTTTACCACTTACAACCACATTCTAACCCAAAATCCCCTCAAATGCAAGTTTTTTTCATATCCGCGACAAAAAAGCATGTTGCTTGCAACATGCTCGCGCCGAGCGCGGTTGCTGAAGGCAACATATTCCTATCGCGCGAGTGCGCATCCATAGCG
>CAJOOU010000244.1 GCA_905236735.1 uncultured Eubacterium sp.
ATTATTTCTTCATTACGAGGCATACAAGCATCTGAGCTGTAACGATACCTGTGTTCTTAGACTCTCTCTCGCATCCCTTAGCCATGTGAATTGAATCACCGGCGTGAAGAACATGAGCTTTTCCGTCTTCGCCTGTTGTAACTGTCATTTCGCCGTCTACGATGTAGTAGAACATTTCTACCGGAGCCGGAGCCATCTCAGCACCGCCGCCCGGTAAGAAGTGAGATAATCCAAGAGAGATTTCTCCGCCATCTACCTGATCCGGCTTGTGAAGATTTGTGCAACGCACATCATAATGTCCTGGTGGTTCGTAAGTAACTGCTTCTGCAGCTGTTGTAACTTTGTAACTCATTGTTTACATCTTCCTTTCTTTTAAAAAAATTAACTGAATAAAATATTCAGATTAAGACATGCTTTGTTTTCAAGCACTATTTTAGTATACCTCTATTTCCTCAAAAGTTCAATAGTACCCGTGGTATTATTGTTTTCCTTCGGTAAGATATTTTTCTATTTTTTCCATAGCCTCTTCTTCGTCTTCGCCTTCAATTGTTATGCTGATAGGCTCTCCCGGATAAAGACCGAGTGTCATCATTCCCATAATGCTCTTGGCATTAACCTTTCTGTTGTCAGACTCAAAATAAATCCTGCTCTTAAACTCTCCCGCCAGCTGTACCATTACTGCTATCGGGCGTTCTTCCTTCCCATCCAAAATGTTTACGGTTACTTCCTTTTGAATCATTTTGTCCTCCTTCATTTCTCATAGATACACAAATATCTATCCCCTGATATTTTCTGCTAAGCTGCTGATTTTCTTTAGTCTGTGATTTACACCGGAGCGTCCCACTTTAGGTATGCACATTTCTCCGAGTTCCTTCAATGAGCTCTCCGGATGTTCAAGTCTGAGCATTGCCATTTCCTTAAGATGTTCGGGCAGGCTCTCAAACTCACCTCTGTCCATTAAGTATTTTATGTCTTCGGTCTGCTTTAATGCGGCACTCACCGTTTTATTCAGGTTTGCCGTCTCACAGTTGACCTGTCTGTTTACATTGTTGCGCATATCCTTTAAAATACGCACATTTTCCATCTGCATAAGAGAGACATAGGCCTCCATGACTCCCATCAGATCTATTATCTGTCTGCCCTCTTTTATATAGACGACAAAATGATTTTTGCGTTCTACTATCTTACCCTCTATATCAAAGGTCTCCATCTGCATAACAAGCTGCTTTGCCTGCTCCTCATTTTCGCAAATAAACTCAAGATGATAAGATTTTTCAGGGTCACTCATTGACCCTCCCGCAATAAACGCCCCTCTTAAAAAAGCCCGTCTGCAGCACTCACTCATAATAAGGATATTGGGCAGCACTCCCTTCGGTGGCATATATCTGCCGTTTTCATCCGTTTCCTTAAAGGCCGCAAGCACCTCCAAAGCCTCCCGGGGATTGGAAATCCTGATAATATATCTGCGGCCGGAATACTTTCCGCCCGTATTTTCTATCTCAATTTCTGTAATAATTTTAAATGTTTTCTTTATTAAAGTAAAGCACTTTCTGGCAAGCCTGGAGTTTTCGGTCTGCACTTTTATAACATAACCGCCGGCCTGATTTTCCTCCACCTCACCGCACATCCCGACTATGGCAGCAAGCTCGGCTATCTGGCAATGTCTCGCCTTGGGCAGCTGTTTTGAAAGTTCCTCTTTTACATCTCCGGAAAATGACATTGATGCCTCCTAATATGTATTCTATTTTCCCCTCAGAGCATCCTTACCTATGTCTCTGTGTTCTTTCCTCAGGCCGTAATCCTTAAGAGTCGAAAGTTTATCATAAAGGGCGTTTGCAAGGGTCACGCTTCTGTGTTTTCCTCCTGTACACCCTATAGCTATTACAAGCTGTGTCTTGCCCTCGGATGTATACCTCGGCAGCAAAAATTCTATCATGTCTTTGAGTTTTGACAAAAAAACATGTGAGTCTTCAAATCCCATCACATAATTCTGCACCTCTTCATCCTCACCGGTCAGAGGTTTTAAATTATCAATATAAAATGGATTGGGCAAAAACCTTACATCAAATACCAGATCCGCATCTGCAGGTATACCGTATTTGAATCCAAACGACATTACCATTATATTAAGACTCTTATAGGTCTGTTTGTTGACAAAAATATTCCTCAGCTGGGCATTGAGCTCTCTGGTAAGAAGATGACTGGTATCTATAATGTAATCAGCCTGGCTCTTTAAAAATCCGAGTTTTTCCCTTTCCAGAGATATTCCTCCGTCTACCCTGCCGTTTGGAGCCAAAGGATGTGAGCGTCTGGTTTCCTTATATCTCTTTACCAATACACTGTCTTCGGCATCCAGAAAAAGTATCTTATAGCTCCTGCCCAGATCACTCATCTGCTCCAGAATGGTTTCGAGTTCTCCGAGTCTGTCTCCGTTTCTAATATCTATTACGAGAGCTACTCCCATTTCACCTGAGCCGCTTGCCGGCGCGCTCTGATAAGCAAGGTCCGCAAATTTTTCCAAAAGAGGAATGGGTAGATTATCAACGCACAAAAACCCCATATCCTCCATCATCTTCAGAGCCTGACTTTTGCCCGCTCCGCTCATTCCGGTTAAGATTACAAATTCCATAATATCCTCACCTGCCGCTTCCTTTTAAGTATCAGTACTTTAGTCCCTTGCTAAAACCCTATGAGTCTGACCTCAGGTTCCAAAACTATACCTGAACTTTCCTTTACCTTTTCCGTAACATCCATCATCAGCTTATATATATCAGATGCAGTAGCTCCGCCTTTATTTATCACAAAGCCACAGTGTTTTTCCGATACCTGTGCTCCTCCCACCGTATATCCGGCAAGTCCGGCTTCCATTATAAGCTTCCCGGCAAAATTGTCCTTCGGTCTTTTAAATGTAGAGCCGGCGCTCGGATATTCAAGGGGCTGCTTTTGCGTTCTTTGCTCCTTGAGTTCTTCCATTCTTTGATTTATGGCAATTTTGTCACCACGACCAAGTTCAAACTCTGCGTCAAGCACTATTGCTCCGCTTTTCATTATATAGCTCGTCCTATAGCTTCCGTCATATTTTTCGGCGTCTATATTCTTAATTTCTCCGTCCTTATCTATAATACGGATACTTTTTACCACCTGTTTCATTTCCCCGCCATATGCTCCGGCGTTCATGGCAAGGGCTCCTCCCACCGTACCGGGAATCCCTGATGCAAATTCCAGACCGCTCAGAGACTCTTCCATAGCTGATTTTGCAAGCCTTACAAGCATGCAGCCTGCCTGAGCCCTTATAATATTCCCGTCAATACTGATATCACTCATCTGCTTTTCCAAAGCTATGACCGCGCCGCGAACTCCGCTGTCCGAGACAAGGAGGTTGCTGCCGTTTCCTATAATATAATACGGAACCTTTTCCTCCTTTAAAAGTGCTACAACATCAGCCACCTCATCAATCTCCGGAGAAAGAAAATAATCGGCCTTTCCGCCTACTCGGAAGGTGGTGTGCATACTCATTGGTTCATCCGTCTTTATCCGGCTTTCGTTTAATACCTCTGAAAGTTTATCTTTTAATTCCATTTTTATCCCCGGTCTACTGAAAATATTCTATCTCTTTAAGGAAGGCTATGTAGCCCTTGTATGCCTCATAAAGGTCCGCCTTGCTTATTATCTCCCACGGAGCGTGCATATTAAGTACAGCCACACCGCTGTCAATCACCTGCATGCCGTATCTCGCGAGAATGTAGGCTATTGTACCGCCGCCTCCCTGGTCTACCTTTCCAAGTTCTGCCGTCTGGAATCCGATTTTGTTTTTATCAAAAATATTTCTAATGGCAGCCATATATTCCGGATTGGCATCGTTTGAACCGGATTTGCCACGGCTACCGGTAAATTTGTTAAATACAATTCCGTTTCCGAGAAAGGCTGCATTCTTCTTTTCAAAGGCAGACGCATAATTAGAGTCAAATGCTGCACTGACATCAGAAGAAAGTACGCATGAGTTTGTAAGTGCCCTGCGAAGCGCAAGTTCATTATAGTCTCCGCAAAGATTCATGACTTCCGCCACCATATTTTCAAAGAAGCGTGACTTCATGCCTGTAGCACCGACACTGCCGATTTCCTCTTTGTCCACGAGGAGACACACACTGGTGCGTTTTACATTCTTCATTTCAAGAGTCGCCTTAAATGACGGGTATGCGCACACTCTGTCGTCATGTCCGTATCCCATCACCATACTTCTGTCAAAGCCGTAGTCTCTGGCGCGACCTGCAGGTACCACTTCTATCTCAGCCGAAAGGAAATCTTCCTCTTCCACCTTATATTCTTTTTTTAGTATTTCAAGAATATTTTTCGAAACAGCATCCTTTTCCTCGCCCTTTAACGGGATGCTTCCCACAAGAACATCAAGCTTTTCGCCCTCTACCGCCTTTGCCGCCTTTTTCTCGAGCTGGTCAGCGGCCAGGTGAATAAGAATATCCGAAACTCCGAATACCGGATCATCTTCCTTTTCTCCGATGTTTACCGTCACCTTTGTTCCGTCCTTTTTAACAATTACTCCGTGCAATGCCAGTGGCAGGGTAACCCACTGGTATTTTTTTACCCCTCCGTAATAATGAGTGTCCAGAAGTGCCATCTTACTGTCTTCGTAGAGAGGATTCTGCTTAACATCGAGTCTCGGAGAATCAATGTGTGCCCCCAGGATATTCATTCCCTTTTCCATGGAATCCTTTCCTATGACAAACATTGCTATCTCTTTACCCATATTGTTGCAGATAACCTTGTCTCCTGCCTTTAGTTTTTTGCCCTTCTTTATCGCATCTTCAATCTTTATAAATCCGTTTTTGAGTGCTGCCTCCTCAAAAAAAGCAGCGCATTCTCTTTCTGTCTTGCAGTTTGAGAGAAATTCTTTATATTCGTCTGCAAAGGTAAATACCTTCTTTTTCTCTGCTGCCGTATATTTTTCCCATACATTAGGTCTTTCCATTGGTTTAATTCTCCTTTATCTAATAGTTTAATTTAAGATTAGAAAATTCATTAGTGCCTCCGGCACTATGAATTTTCTAATCTTTCTCGCTGTTTGCGCTTCATGTTTTCTTCTACTCTTCTGTAGAGTTCCTGTGCGGCGTTGTAGCCCATCTTCTTTTGTCTGTGGTTAATGGCTGCAACCTCGCATATAACGGCCAGATTTCGGCCGGGCCTTATCGGGAGTTCCTGGCACACCACATCAAGTCCCAGGAAATTAATATAGTTTTCCTCGAGCCCTATCCTGTCATAGTCTGCGCCCTTCTCCCATTCTTCCAGTTTAATAACTATATCTATATTCTGCTTGGGTTTTATTGACTCTACTCCGAAAAGCATTTTGACATCGATCATGCCAATGCCTCTTACTTCAAGGAAATACTGGGTTACTTCAGGCGCCGTTCCCACGAGTGTCCACTCATTTACCCTTCTTATTTCCACCACATCATCTGCCACAAGGCGATGTCCCCTCCTTATCAGTTCAAGAGCCGCCTCGCTTTTTCCGATGCCGCTTTCTCCCATTATAAGCAAACCTTCACCATAGCAGTCAACAAGCACACCATGTACCGTCATAAACGGAGCAAATACTTCTCCGAGTTCCGTAATAAGCAGTCCCATAAACGGAGAGGTGTCCTCCTGTGAGAGATAAACAGGCACATTGTTTTCAACCGCTATTTTTAAAATATCCTCATCCGGTCTGTTACCTCTGCAAAATATAATACAAGGCACATCATAGGAAAACATCTTTGTGAAAATAGAGATTTTCCTTTCCTTATCCATGAGCTGTATATAACTGTATTCCATCTTCCCGATAACCAGAATCCTCTGATACGGAAAGTCTTCAAAATAGCCAGTAAGCTGAAACCCCGGCCTTAATAACTCTCTCGTTGTAACTCTGATATTAGATGTATCTATACTCGGTGTCAGATACTCGAGTTCAATTTTTTCAAGCAATTCGTCCAGCTTTACGCTG
>CAJOOU010000245.1 GCA_905236735.1 uncultured Eubacterium sp.
ATAACCCTCTAAATTGCTTGACATAATTTGCTAAAAAGTATAAAATTTATGAGTATGTTTGTGAGTTATAAGTTTGATTTATAATCATACATTTTGAAAATTTAATAAGAGGGAGGTGCTCCTGTTGGTAGCGATAATTATAGCAGTTATTGTTACTCTCGTAATCGCCGTCCCTGTTTCGGGTTTAGTTACAAAAAGAAAACTTGAAAATGACTCTAATGCCAAAATCGGTAATGCCGAAGAAAGAGCCCGCAGTATCATTGACGAGGCGGTAAAGACCGCTGAAGCCAAGAAAAAAGAGGCGCTTTTAGAAGCTAAAGAGGAAAATATCAAGGCGAGAAATGAACTTGAAAAGGAGACAAAGGAGCGCAGAGCCGAGCTTCAGAAATTTGAACGCAGGGTTACTCAGAAGGAAGAAAATCTGGATAAGAAACTTGAAAGCGTTGAAAAAAGGGAAGCGGGTTTTGCAGCACGCGAAGCTGAGATTAACAGAAAAGATGCAGAAATTAAGCAGCTTAACGAGCAGAGATTAAAAGAACTTGAAAGAATCTCAGGACTTACCTCCGAACAGGCAAAAGAATATCTATTAAAAACCGTTGAAAACGATGTGAAACTTGATGTTGCCAAGCTTGTAAAGGAATTGGAAGCTAAGGCAAAAGAAGAAGCTGAAAAAAAGGCAAAGGAATATGTGGTTACTGCTATTCAAAGATGTGCAGTCGACCATGTTGCAGAGACAACAATTTCCGTTGTTCAGCTTCCTAACGATGAGATGAAAGGAAGAATCATCGGTCGTGAAGGTCGTAATATCAGGACGCTTGAGACAATGACCGGTGTTGATCTTATTGTGGACGATACTCCGGAAGCGGTGGTATTATCCAGCTTTGATCCGGTAAGACGCGAAGTGGCGCGTATTGCATTGGAGAAGCTCATTGTGGATGGACGAATCCATCCGGCCAGGATTGAAGAAATGGTTGAAAAAGCCCGTAAAGAAGTAGATGTGATGATTCGCGAAGAAGGCGAGGCGGCTACTTTGGAAGTGGGTGTTCATGGAATTCATCCTGAACTTATGAAGTATATAGGAAGGCTCAAATTCAGAACCAGCTACGGTCAGAATGCACTTAAGCATTCCATAGAAGTAGCTCAGCTTTGTGGCATTCTCGCCGGAGAAATCGGAGTTGATGTCAGAACAGCAAAAAGAGCAGGACTTCTTCATGATGTCGGAAAATCAATCGACCATGAGGTAGAAGGCTCACATATCCAGATAGGTGTGGATTTATGTCGCAAGTACAAAGAATCACCTCTTATCATCAATGCTGTCGAAGCTCATCACGGTGATGTTGAGCCGGAAAGTCTTATAGCTGTACTGGTACAGGCGGCAGATGCTATTTCGGCATCAAGACCGGGTGCCCGCAGAGAGACTATAGAAACATATACCAACAGATTAAAAGAGTTGGAAGACATCACAAACGGATTCAAAGGTGTAGATAAGTCTTATGCCATTCAGGCAGGTAGAGAAGTCAGAGTTATGGTTGTACCTGAGCAGATTAATGATGCGGAGATGGTTCTTCTTGCGAGAGATATATCTAAACAGATAGAAGAACAGATGGATTATCCAGGTCAGATTAAGGTCAATGTTATCAGGGAAAGCCGTGTAATTGATTACGCTAAGTAGAGTAAATCTTTTGGAAACAGAATGTCCGGTTATGGACATTCTGTTTTTTTGTTTTCGCGCCATGGGCGCGCTCTAACGGGTGAAAAGCAGGCTGCTTTTTAATATTTTGTAAAAAAAGGAGCAAAGGCTTTGCCGACCTTGTATACAGGGTCTTCCAGAGAGCGGCGGGCCTTGGCGAGCGCCTCTCGTATGGAAATATTCTGCGGACAGTGCTTTTCACAGAGACCGCACTTTATGCAGTTTGATGCTCCGGTGTAATCATGTCTTAAAGTGGTGGTCATAAAGTATTCTTTGAGAGAGATAAAATAACCGTCCGAAGCCCTTCTGTTATAGGAAGCAAAGACTCCGGGGATGTCTACACCCTTTGGGCAGGGCATGCAGTATCTGCAGCCGGTACATCCAACCTTCATTTTGGCATTTATTTCTTTAATTATGGTATTGTAGAGGGCAAAGTCGCCTTCGGTAAGGGTATGAGGGGTAATCTCTGATGCGAGGCGGCAGTTTTCCTCTATCATTTCTACAGAGTTCATTCCGGAAAGTACAACGGTAACCTCGGGCTGGTCGTAGAGCCAGGAAAGTCCCCACTCGGCAGGAGTCCTTTTTACGGGATAGTCGGATATTGCCTTAAGAGCTTTTGGGGGAAGGTCATTAACAAGCCTTCCGCCGCGTAAAGGTTCCATAATTATAACAGGAATGTTTCGGGAAGCGGCGTGGTTTAATCCTGTCCGTCCGGCCTGAGAGTTTTCGTCAAGGTAATTATACTGAATCTGGCAAAAATCCCAGTCATACGCATCTGTAAGCTCTATGAATTTCTCGCTTCCGCCGTGGTAGGAAAATCCCACCTGACGGATTTGACCTTTTGTCATCTTATCTTTAAGCCAGTTTTCTATTCCGAGAGATTTGAGTCTTTCAAAGCTTTTGACATCATTAAGCATATGCATAAGATAGTAGTCTATATGGTCGGTGCGAAGGCGCCTGAGCTGCTCGTTTAGGTATTTGTCCATATCGGAAGCTGACTTTATCATATAATGAGGTAGTTTGGTGGCGATGTAAACCCTGTCCCTTGTTTGGGTGCGCTCAAGAATGACGCCGAGAGCTTCTTCGGAGCCCGGGTAAATATATGCAGTATCGAGGTAATTCAGACCGAGCTTTATTGCGCACATAAGCTCGCTTTCGGCCTTGTCTAAATCGATATGTCCTGCTTTTTGGGTAAAGCGCATACACCCGAAACCCAAAACAGAGAGATTGTTACCGTATTTATCTTTTCTGTACTGCATATATCCACCTAAAAAAATGTCCTTATTTTCTAAAATTTCGTCCTTAAATATTTGTAACATTATATCATTTTAGATGATAAAATGGAAACAGGTTCTTTTGGGGAGGACTGCAAACTCAAAAGGGAATATTTTATTTTAAAAGGAGGAAAAGTATG
>CAJOOU010000246.1 GCA_905236735.1 uncultured Eubacterium sp.
CCTGCCGCAAGTGCGATGACATTTTTAAGGGAACCTCCGAGCCCTATACCCAGGACATCCGGGCTGGTATATACCCTGAAATACTCATTCATAAATATCTGCTGCACCTTCTCGGCCACGGCTTTTTTCCTCGCTCCTGCCACAATTGTTGTAGGCATCTTTCTGCCTACCTCTTCTGCATGCGAAGGCCCCGACAAAATTGCCACATCAGCATTTTTAACAATACTTTCTATGACCTCTGTCATGGGCATGAGGGTGTCTTCTTCTATACCCTTGGCCACATCCACTATAATCTGGCTGTCCTTAACGAAAGGCACTATTTTTTCGGCCGTACTTCTTACAAATACCGACGGCACAGCCATAATTATCATTTCGCTGCCGCACACGGCACCTTCCAGATCTGTGGTAAATTCTATATTCGGACCAAGATGTACTCCCGGAAGCTTTGATGTGTGTTCTCTCATTTTGGAGAGCATTTCTATCTCATCCGAAAGCGCCGACCATACCTTTACCTTTTTTTCATTTGCATCAAGGACGGTGGCCAGGGCTATGCCCCAGCTGCCCGCTCCGAGTATTGCTATATTATCCATCTATTGCCTCCAAGTAAGTATCACTGACATTTGCCGTTAACAGGCTTATTGTCAGCGGAATTTATTTTCCGTACCGCTAAGCAGTCTTTTAATGTTTGCCCTGTGTCGCACTATATTTATTATACCAACTATTGCCGTAACTGTTACAAATTCTATGGCATTTGAAGGTGGCAGATTTATAATCCCTGTCTTAATAAATACAGCCGATATTACCGGAATAAAAACCGACACAAGGCAGGAGCCCAGTGATATGTACTTCGTAAGTATTACCGGAATAAGAAATACTACAGCCGCCGGCAAAGCTATAATCGGATAAATACCTATGCAAAGACCGGCAGTGCAGCTCATTCCCTTTCCTCCTTTAAACTTTAAATAAAAGGGAAAATCGTGTCCCAAAATGGCCCCGAAAGCCGCATAAAGTTCAAGCAGTTTCACAGGCACAGCTGATATATTCCTGTAGATGGCCCATACAATAACAATTGCAAGTACACACTTTAAAACATCACCTATAAAAACTATGGCTCCGGCTTTTATACCCATGGTACGCAGGGCATTTGTCATACCGGTATTTCCGGAGCCGTGAGAACGCAAATCAAATTCTTTTTTCTTTCCGTAAAAATATCCGGTCTGAAACAAACCACAAACATAACCTATCAAAAGACAAACAAGTCTCGTCAGCATTATCCCTTTTCCTTCCTCTCGCGGATAATAAATCTAAGAGGGGTACCCTTAAATCCAAAGGTCTCTCTTATCTGATTTTCCAAATATCTCGTATATGAAAAATGCATGAGTTTTTTATCATTTACAAAAATAACAAAGGTAGGCGGCTTTACAGACACCTGTGTTACATAGTATATCTTAAGTCTCTTACCTTTGTCAGACGGCGGCTGGTGCATAGCCGTAGCCTCGGATACTATCTCGTTAAGTACTCCCGTTGCAATACGAAGAGTCTGGTTTTCTATAACCATATCTATCATTGAAAATAGCTTCTGCATCCTCTGACCGGTCTTTGCGGAGATAAAAAGCATTTCCGCGTAAGGCATAAACGAAAGTACTTTTCTCACATCCTCGGTATACCTGTAAATAGTCTTGTCATTTTTCTCTTCAAGAGCATCCCACTTGTTTACGGCAATTATTATACCCTTGCCTCTTTCGTGAGCTATACCGGCAATCTTGGCATCCTGCTCCGTCACACCTTCGGTCGCGTCTATGACTATAACAACCACATCCGCTCTTTCAACCGCAGCAACGGCCCTGACTATCATATACCTCTCAAGGTCTTCTTTGATTTTGTTTTTTCTCCTGATACCTGCCGTATCAATAAACACATATTCCTTATCATTATGAATAATTTCCGTATCAACGGCATCTCTTGTGGTACCGGCTATATCGGATACTATTACCCTGTTTGCACCGACAAGTTTGTTTACAATTGAGGATTTGCCGACATTTGGCTTTCCGATAATGGCAATTTTAGGTCTGTCATCATCCTCATCCTCAGGATTTTCCTCCGGAAGGAGTTTACACACCTCGTCCAAAAGGTCTCCTATTCCCAGCTGGCTTGCTGCCGATACGGGAATCGGCTCTCCTATGCCGAGATTATAAAACTCGTAAACATCAGGCATGAATTTATCAAAGTTATCCACCTTATTTACGACAAGAATGACATTCTTTTTGGAACGCCTGAGCATATCCGCCACCTTGGAATCGCTGTCTACAAGTCCCTGTCTTACATCAGTAAGAAAAAGGATAACATCCGCCAGATCTATGGCAGTCTGCGCCTGCTCTCTCATCTGCGACAGGATAATATCCTTTGAATCGGGTTCTATACCTCCCGTATCAATCAATGTGAAATTATAGTTCTGCCATGTTACATCCGCATATATCCTGTCCCTGGTTACACCCGGTGTATCCTCGACTATGGCTATACGGCTCCCGGCCAATATATTAAAAAGTGTGGATTTACCGACATTCGGTCTGCCCACTATTGCTACTACTGGTTTCATCTTTACCTCCTGACAGATATGCCGTTTTCGGCAAGGTAGTCCTTAAGGTCTGATATCTCAAGTTCCTTGAAGTGGAAAAGCGATGCGGCAAGAGCAGCATCAGCATGACCTTTTTCAAATGCCTCAAGGAAATCTTCTTTAGAGCCCGCGCCTCCCGATGCTATTACGGGAATACTGACCGCATCGGCAATTTTTCTTGTCAGCTCTATATCATATCCGGCCTTTGTACCATCACCGTCCATACTCGTGAGAAGGATTTCTCCGGCTCCGAGCTCATTGGCCTTTACTGCCCATTCTACAGCATCAAGCCCGGTGTCGACACGACCTCCGTTAATATATACATTAAACCCGCTTCCGTCAAGCCTTCTTTTTGCATCTATGGCAACCACTACGCACTGACTGCCGAATTTTTCGGCTGCCTCCGATATCAGGGCAGGATTTTTTATGGCTGCGGAATTTACCGATATTTTATCTGCCCCTTCTCTTAGTATAGCCTTAAAATCCTCCACAGTCCTTATACCGCCTCCCACGGTAAAAGGGATAAATACCTGCTCGGCCACCCTTCTTACCATATCTGCCACTGTATTTCTGCTGTCACTTGAAGCCGTAATATCCAGAAAAACCACTTCATCTGCCCCAAGTCTGTCATATTCTTTGGCTACCTGCACAGGATCGCCGGCATCTATAAGATTAACAAAATTTACACCTTTAACTACGCGTCCATCCTTTACATCAAGACACGGAATAATTCTCTTTGTAAACATATCTATACTCCTGCAAAATTCCTAAGTATCAAAGCTCCGATGCGGCTGCTTTTTTCCGGATGGAACTGACAGGCAAAAACATTGCCCGACTCTACCGATGCATGTATGTCCACCCCATACTGCGTCTTTGCCGTAACTATCCCTTCATCTTCCGCCTTCAGATAATAAGAATGCACGAAATATACATAAGCATCATCACCTACGCCACTAAAAAGCTTTCCGTTGTTTTTTAAAGAAAGGCTGTTCCACCCCATATGAGGCACCTTCATGTTTTCGCCTCCGGGAATTTTAAGGATTTTACCTTTAAGTATCCCCAGTCCCGGCACTCCCGGCGATTCCTCGCTTTCGTCAAACAAAAGCTGCATACCCAGACATATCCCTAAAAAAGGCTTATTCATTTCACAAACTTCTTTTACAACCTTATCGAGTTTCAAATCCCTTAGATGTCCAATGGCATCACCGAAGGCTCCTACTCCCGGTAATATTACGCGGTCACTTCTCAGTATCTCATCCCTGTCTTTGGTTATGACATTTTCCTCACCTATGGCATCAAGCGCCTTTTGAACACTTTTCAGATTTCCGGCATCATAGTCAATAATAGCTATCATTATGTCTCCATATCCCTGACGATTTGAAGTATTTCCACTGTATAATCGTCCCTTTTGTTAATCTCGTAAAGCTCTATGGCTTTATCATAATCAATCCCGTATTTAGCAAGGGCTGTCTCTATCTGATTTTCCATATCAGTATAGGGAGTAAGTACACCAAGCTCGTCGGCCAGAGTATAATTAAGCTCATATTTGCCCAACGCTCTTATAAGTACATCAATGCCCTCAGCATATTTTTCATTTGATTCGTAGACCTCGTATTTCTGCAAGGCATCCTGCATAAGGGCGAGCAGTCTTGTTTTTTTATAATAATCCTCATCACCCTTGTGTATCTTTGCACCTGCCATCTTTTCGTATGCCTCGGTATAAAGTCCGGCTTTGTAATACGAATGACTCTTTATAAGGTCTGCGCTGTAGCTGCCTGCTGAAGAAAGCAGCTTTACAAAGATTACCACAGATGCGGTAAATACTGCAACCACAATTATAGGTCTTTTATTAATCGGCTTCTTGTTTGGATCTTTCGGAGGCTTTGGTTTTTTCTCCTTTTTCGGCTTTGCCGCCTTTTTGGCCTCTTTCTCCTTTTTCTTGGCCTCAGCTGCCTCCTTTTTAGCCTTCTTTTTGGCTTCGGCAGCCTCTTTTTTAGCCTTCTTTTTGGCTTCTTTAGGGTCAAGTTCTTCCTGCTTTTCTCCATCAAGAGCCTCGAGTATGGCCTGATTTTCGGCCGACATCTTGTCCTTTTCTTCCACTCCGTCAGATGCGGCCTTTTCTTCCTCGTCATCCTCTCCGGCATTTTTGCCGAATACCAGTTTCAAAAGGAAGCCCAAAATGCCTCCCGGAGCTTCTTTTTCTCCGGAGGCTACTTCTGCGTTTTCGCCTTCTTTATACTCTTTAAAATCAGCTTCCTCCGGAGATAGCGCAACGGCCTCGGAATTTTCTCCTTCATCTGCCTGCCCTCCGACAGGAATACCCTCTTCATCCGCCTTCAGCAAATCTCCGATTTCCGAAAGGTCGGAATCGCCCTCACTGTTTTTTAAAAGCTCCATAAGTGCGGCATCAGCCTCGTCCATCTCGCCTTCTTCGGCTGCTGCCTTGGCTGCCTGCGCTTCTTCATATAGAGCGGTTCCGTCCAATTCCTCATTAAATGTCTCACCGCCTTCTGCCGTTTCATCCAATGTCCCATCATCCGCCGGCTTAAGAGCGTCTTTAGCAGTATCTGCCGGCTCATCAGGTCCGGTCTCTTTTTCTTCCCCGGGCTCCTTAGCATCTATAGCGGCATTTTCCTTTTCTATCTCACTTGCCGTCTTCTGGTAATCCTTAAGCTTACCGGAATCAGCGTTTTCTGATGCGCCTTCCACTATATCTTTGGCTCCCACTATGACCTCATCAAGTTCATTTTTAAAATCTTCACTTAATGAGCCAAAATCTGGAGCGTCCTTAAATCCGGCATCGCCGTCAAAATCAAGTTCATCCTCAAATTCGCGCAAAAATTCGCCAAGGTCTTCATCAAGAAAATCCTCGTCGAATTCATCCAAAAAATTATCTTCGGTTTCAAATACTCTCTCCGGTTTGTCTTTTATTGACGGATCGTTCATAAACGAATCCAAAAGTCCGTCAAGATAATCTTCGCCTTTTGCCAATAACTTGTCCTCCGCCAGTTCTTTGTCCGATACTAAAGAAGCCAGATACCTAAAAAAGGCATCTGGCATCATTCATTTCAAATTAAGCGTGCTGCGCTCTTGCCTCTTCAATAAGTTTGTCAATCGCATCTACGAGTTGGCCGATTTCAGGCTTTGAAAGCTGTGCATTAGCGCCAAGTGCTTCACCCTTTCTCTTCATCTCATCATTTACAAGAGACGAGAATATAACAAGCGGTATAACCTTAAGGTCGTCATCCTCTTTTACAAGTTTGGTAAGACGATGTCCGTCCATTCTCGGCATCTCAATATCTGTAATAATGCAATCGCAGTAGTCAAATACATGTCCCGGCTTGTCCTTATATGTACGAAGCAAATCCCATGCCTCCTGACCATCCGCACAAACCGATAAGTTTACATATCCTGATTTCTTCAGGCAGTCTGTGATAAGTTTTGAAAGCAGCGGAGAATCCTCTGCAACACAAATCTTTGCATCGCTTCTTTCTCTTTCGCCGAGCTCATCAATCTGGGATAATCTAAGTCCTGTCTCCGGATTGATGTCAGATACGATTTTCTCAAAGTCAAGGATTATGATAAGCTTTTCATCAAACTTAATAATACCTGTTGAAACTCCTTCTTCTCCGATATTTATCGTCTGATCCGGTTTGATGATTTCCGTCCAGGAAACTCTGTGGATACCAAGCACCTGATCTACATGGAACGCAATGTTCAGTTTATTGAAATTGGTTATGATGAAAAGTCCTTTTTCATCATAGCGTTCAAAACCGAGACACTTAGCCAAATCAATAACAGTAATCATAGTATCACGCGGCATAAATATTCCTTCTACCGACGGGTCGGAATTCGGAAGAGGAGTAACCTCCTGATAAACCAGAATTTCTCTGATTTTAGCAACATTGATGCCGTAATGCTTTTCGCCGAGTGTAAATTCAAGCACCTCTAACTCATTAGTACCGTTTTCCAATAAAATATTTGTATCCATCTAATACCTCCCTGGTGTCATCTATATAATGGTTTTCCATCATCATAGCAATGTAACACATCCCTTAGTTCCGTTTATTGTAGCATAAAGAATTACGCTTTCGGGATCTTTTTCATCACCTTGCGAAACTTCGGTTATAAGTACGGCAGTTTTGCTTTTCCCTGCCGCCACGGAAGTCTGCATATTATGAAAGTCATCTGTCAATACCGTAGTCATGGCTTTGTATGATTCCCCGTTGATATCGTAGGTAATCGTAGGGCTCTGGTTTAAGATGTCCACACTCACCTTTGACGAAGTATTGTTTGTAAGCTTTATTGTAAGAACCTGATATGTATTGCCGCTTGACGCGCTCATATTAAAGTAATCGCCTTCAGAAAATGTATCCTTGTAGCTAATGGATTCATATTCTATATCGAGTCCCGAAAGTTCAAGCACATCGGCAATATCCACCGCTCCCTGCGTGGGGGCATATGTTTCGGTTGTCTCTCCGGCATCGGTTTCTCCGGCCACATCCTCTTCGGTAGTAGTATCTTCGGTTTCCTCCTCTTCGGGCAGCTGTGCGCTCGTCATACCTTTATCCGCAAGTCTGTTATACTTCAGCAAAACGCCCGCAGCATAAGTAACAATATTACTTCGCTCATTTTCAGTAAGAGTAATTACCGGAGTACCGCAACCGGTCAGAAAGACCGTGAGAATGCATAAACATAAAGCAATTCTTTTCATGCGCATACCTCTTCAAATCATATTTTATCATTCTTTTATGCCCTAAACAAGTAATTTTCTCAAAATTATCAAAATTATTTTACAATTCGTTTCCATCCAGTTCAAACCAGAACTCCACACCCTCTTTAAAGTTATTTACTCCAAAAGGTCTGTGATGGGCATCCATTATGGCTTTTACGATTGACAGGCCTATTCCGTTGCCACCATACTGCCTTGAATGTGATTTGTCAACCTTGTAGAATTTTTCCCACAATTTACTCAGTTCTTCTTCCGCAATCGGTATACCTGTATTAAACACCGACACCCTGACGGCATCCGCCTTTGGCTCGGCTTTTATAATTATTTTTTTCTCACCGCCTATATGATGAATGGCGTTGGACATATAGTTTGTAATAACCTCTTCTATTTTAAACTCATCTGCCCAAACAAACAGAGGCGCGCTTGTAAGGTTCTTTTCAAGTGTGATACCGCCCTGTTCGAGCATTATGCTCATAGAGCCCGTCACGCCGTTTATAAGTTCGTTAATATCGAACCTCTCCATGGTAAATTCATCTTTGCCGAATTCAAGCTCATTAAGTTCCAAAAGACGCTTTACCATCTTATTCATCTTGTTTGTTTCGTCTATAATTACTTCACAGTAAAAATCCCTTGATTCCTCATCTCCGGC
>CAJOOU010000247.1 GCA_905236735.1 uncultured Eubacterium sp.
AGCAGCGTGTCTACAGCCTCCTGGCCAAAATCGCCTTCGCCCTTGCCTGCTGTTAAGGTATAGGCTTCGTCTATAAAAAGAATACCTCCCAGGGCCTCGTTTATAACCTCACCGGTTTGAGTTGCCGTCTGGCCTATATAGCCTCGCACCAGCCCCGAGCGATCCGTTTCTATAAGCTGTCCTTTTCTAAGCACACCAAGATATTTGTATATATCAGCCAGTATGCGTGCCACAGTGGTTTTGCCTGTGCCGGGATTACCCATAAATACCATATGTTTTGATATATCGACACAATTAAGCCCCATATCTTTACGCATCTTTTGTACGCGTATGAGATTTATAAGCGATGTGACCTGATTTTTAACCGACCTTAGCCCTGTAAGAGAGTTAAGACTAAGGAGCGCCTCTTCGAGCTTTTCTTCGTTGTTTTCGCCTTTGTTTGCCTGTGGCTCTTTAGGGATATAGTATTTATCAATTGCGCCGTGCCATACTGCGAGTTCTTTTATAAACTCTTCCATTTTTGAAGTAAAAATGGTAAATTTTAGCATTGTTACATCATTTATTTCCCTCTCGGATGAGGCTATTATCGTCTCACCTAAAAGTTTAAAGGTATCATAAAAAACCATGCTGCACTGGTTGTGATACAGCTCCGGTTCAAGTTTTCTGCCGGCATCGGCAAGCACAGCATACTTAAGACATTCGGGATACCCGGATAAAAAATCCCTGTCCGGAAATTCCGGTATCTTATCATAATCCAAATATTCTTTTATTACCTTTCTTTCTCCATCAGAAATATTGCCGTCAGCATTTGACAGACTGATGGAAAACTCCAAAAGATCAGAAACAAGGAGACTCTGTAGATTATTTCCCTGCGTGGACAGACCACCGACTCCCATATCACTGAGTTTTATCGCAATTTCTTTTGATAAATCCATAAATTGTTTTAAATTAAGTGCTTCCATATTAATATATTAACACAAAGCGGTGGTTTGTGATATAATATGTATAAGTTATTTGGGAGGTAAAATTTTATGAAGAAAAGAATTTCATGTTTGTTTTTTGCTGTTGTTATGGCACTCTCTTTGATAGGCTGCGGAAAAATAGAAGAGGTGATTGACCTTTCCGCATCTGATGGAAGTGTCACATACGCTTCTACCACAAAATACAATAAGGAAAAGATAGATGAGTATGCAGCAGAAGATGAAGATCCTTCTTCAACAATTCTTAATGATATGACGCTGGAAGAAATACAAAAGCTTCCTACCGTTACAGAAGATGGTACGGTATATTATGTGGGAGAAACCCAAACTACAACATACACAAAAGATGAATTTGAGTCTAGTGACTATGCACCTTATTATGTAATATCAGATGATGGATTTTATACCGATATAGCAGCTACATTTACTCCGGAAATATCATATTTAATTTATGGTTATGAAAAAATTACGCTTACTGTTAAATTTGCGGATGAGATTGTTAACACAAACGGAACCTTGTCTTCGGATAAAAAGAGCGTGGTTTTTGATATGGCTTTGGATGAAGAAGATACGGTAGGAGAAGATGAATCTATTGATGATTTTAATGCATTTCTTGCAAAACTTTCAGGGAACTATGTATATTATGCATATACATCATCTTCTGAAAGAACGCCTGATACAGATGCCGTAACTTTAACAAATCAGATTCCGGCAGAAGATCAGGAAATATCAGTCAGCGTATCTAAAAAAACATATAAGGCAGCTACTTTAAAGAAGGGAAAGAAAACCTTTAATATCGGAGCAACTGCCAACACAAAATTAACATATAAGGTTACAAAGGGATCAAAATACATCACAGTATCCAAAACAGGTAAAGTCACAGTGAAAAAAGGTACGCCGAAGGGCACATACAAAATAAAGATTACCGCAAAAGCGCAGAGCTATGATGCGGCAACCAAAACAAAATACAACTCAGCGACAAAGACAATTAAGGTTGTTGTAAAATAACAGTTATTGTAAAAAAAGACGCAGCTAAAAATGAGATGCTGCGTCTTTTTTCCGGTTTAATTGAAAATTTTCAAAAAAAATGTTATCCTTGTGATGCACTCTATATGATTAAATACATGGATACACAATATGGATAAAAGATTAAACGGATTTATTTCATATATATTTATAATTATCGGAGCACTTTTGGCAAGCTTTTCGGTTGCCTGTATTTTATTGCCTAATGATGCAATAGATTACGGTACTGCCGGTATAGCCATTATTATAAGTAAACTAACAGGTATAAACCTATCGCTTTGTGTTTTTGCGGTTTTTATGCCTTTTTTTATTGCCGGAGCTTTTTTTCTTGGAAAAAAATCGTTAATAAAATCTTTTATCGGATCTGCGGTTTACATTGTCGGACTTTCGTATTTTGAAAAAATACCTTTCGAGCTGAATACCGAACATTTTCTTGCCGTTGCTTTCGGAGGAGCAATACTTGGCGCCGGACTCTCGCTTATATTGAGATTCGGCGGATGTATAGACGGTTCTGAAATTCTGGCAAATATTATAGTAAGAAAAATTTCCCAAAAGACCGGCAGAGACTACAGTCTTTCATACATCCTCATTACCTTCAATGCAATGGTATATATAGCGGTTTTTGTGCTAATCAACCGCAATGCAGCGCTTTTATCGCTTTTGGTATATGTAGTTGCAACAGCTATAATTGATCATTTTACGGATCATTTCGAAGCAATTAAACAGGTTACTATAATAACCAAAGAACCGGAGAAAATTATTTCCGATTTGAAAGAAAAACTTAATAAAACCTGTACCATAATGGATTCCCGTGGGGCGATAGCAGGAGAGAATACAACGCTCATCTGTTATGTAAACTATTTTGAACTATCCTCAGTCAGAGATATAATTTCGGAAAACAAAGGTTCCTTTAGTACAGTATCTACTATAGATGAGATTCTGAGATAGGATTGCGTTAAATCTCGCTTTAGAGAAATTATGTAAACCAAGCAAGGAGGCAAAAATGAACCCGGAGCAGAGACAAAAACAAATCACCAAAACCAGCATCATAGGCATAATCGCAAATGTTGTGTTGGCGGCTTTTAAAATTACGGTAGGCGCAATAGCAGGTTCTATCGCTATAGTACTTGATGCCGTAAACAGCCTGACAGACGCCGTATCATCAATAGTGACAATCCTTGGCGTAAAATACGCATCAAGAAAGCCGGATACCAATCATCCCTTCGGCTATGGAAGAATCGAGTATTTCAGTGCGATTATAATTGCCGGTATCGTACTTTCTGCCGGTGTAACATCACTGTTTGAATCGATAAAGAAGGTTATCTCCCCTGAAATTCCGGATTACAGTCTTGTAACAGTAATTGTGGTTATTGCGGCAGTACTTGTCAAAATTGTACTTGGCAGATATGTAAAATCCCAGGGCGAAAAGTATAATTCCGATTCCCTGATAGCATCGGGACAGGATGCAAGTTTCGATGCCATTTTATCAGCATCCACTCTTTTGGGCGCTATTGTCACATATTTATTTAACATATCCATAGACGGAGTTCTGGGTGTTGTTATAGCGGCTTTTATTATTAAGGCAGGTATAGAAATGCTTTTAGAACCGATAAGTTCAGTGATAGGTGCCCGTCCGGACAGTGCGGTAACAATAGCAATGAAAAAAAGCATTTGTGAAATAGACGGAGTACAGGGCGCTTATGACCTCGTTCTTCACAATTACGGCCCCAATGCAGCCTTGGGCTCGGTGCATGTTGAGGTTGATTCACGGATTAGCGCAGATGAAATACATCATCTGACTGCAGATATTCAAAATAAGATATTAAGCGAATTTCAGGTATTTCTAACAGTAGGAATCTATGCTGTAGATGATTCACGGGAAGAAAATGCTGTAATTTCCCGCATTTGTATGGCTCATGAAGGAGTAATCGGTGTACACGGCATACATATTGATGACGATGAAACATTCGTATCCTTTGATATTGTGCTTGATTTCAGCATAAAGGATAAAGAAGAACTTGTCAGAACTCTCATAAAAGAAATCAAATCAGAAATATTTACCAATTACATGATTCACATTAACTGTGATACAAATTACAGCGGTTAATGTCGGAGTTACAATCTCCGACTGAAATAAAGGGAGCCACCCGACACATGTTCGAATGACTCCCTTTATATGTATTCCGTCAGTTTCAATTTCGTGACCTCCATTTCAACTGTTTGCTACTAACGCTTTCGATCTGGCGCTATCACCTGCCACTTTCTTCTCGTTAGCTCCTCTAACTGTATCTATATAAACTCCTACGAGTTTTGTCCGATCAAAAAATTATGTTCCTGGTGGTCCGTACCTCCTTCCTGCTTTATTTCAATTTGCTATCTATATTCAGTTTTGCTTATGTTTTCATTGGACTGTACCTCCGTTTCATAAATTGGTCCCTTTCCTGACCTATAAATCCAACCCGTTCGTTTATCTTGGTTTAATTATAACACCTTTTTAATGTCTGTCAACTATATTATGAAAGTTTAAATATTCAGACACTTAATTGTATTTCTACAATTTGCATACGCCTTATGAACAGACAGTTTCATCGATTTTTTCTATTGCCTCATATATCATATTATCACAATGAGGTTTTTTCTCTCCGCCCTTTTCTGCGTTTATTCTGAGTAAATCGCGACAATCCGTATAACCTTCATGATTGTCTGCTATACCGTGTCTGAAACTTCCCACCTTCTGAGGGTTTTCGACACCCAGAGCTCCGAGAACCATAAGTCCGGCTGTGATTGCTCCGCAGGTACCGCCACATTTCATACCCCCGCCAAAGTTGCTGCCGATAGCCATAGCCATATCATCCGTAATACCCATTTCATCTGCATAGCATCTTAATACTGTCTGCGCACAGTTGCAGACTGCGCCGCTTTCTCTGATTTCTTTTGCCTTTTCCACATGCCTGTTCATATTAATACCTCTCATGTTCTCCTTTATTATAATCATTAAAAAGCTTCAGGCATGACTCCTTTTCCACCTGAATGCCAAAATCTGTCTTATCCCAGTTTTTGTAGAAGACCTCATCTCTAAACCCGATTTTATCCGTATCCTCTATGGTGCAGCCATAATACACCTCTTCGATGTTTGCCCAAAGGATTGCGCCTTTGCACATAGGACACGGCGCAGCCGTTGTATAAATGCTGCATCCCTTTAAATCATGAGTGCCCAGAGTCTTGCAGGCATCTCTTATCGCCATAACCTCACCGTGACAGGTCGGATCGAGTCTCTTTAACACCTCATTATGCCCTTTGCCTACTATATTTCCGTCTTTTACGATAACGCAGCCAAACGGGCCTCCATGCCCATTGTCTATTCCTTCGTATGCTTCTTTAATGGCTTCTTTCATATAATTCATAAAAATACCTCACTAACAGTTTCCGGTAAATACGTTGTTTAGATTTTCCCTTGCTATCTCCGCCAGTTTGTATATTTTATCTACCGGCGTCGGTGATAAGCCGTTTAATTTATGCCTTGGAAAAAATCTTGATATATGGTACGGAGTTCCTCCGGTGATATGAGTTTATATGGTGCTTTTTCGGGATTTTTTTCTCCTGCATATGAAATTCTGTAATTTTGACAAAAATTGCAGGATAAATTGCATCCATAACTTCCGATGGAAAGAATCCTGCTTCCGGGATAAAACATCGCAAGAGGCTTCTTTTCTATAGGATCAAGAGCCATTGATGTTATATGACCATAGTTTTCGCAAACCACTTTCCCGCCCCTGCATATTCTGCCTTTACAAAACCCCACCTGTCCTTCTTTTAATCTGCAATGTCTGAAACAGACATCACATATCTTTTCATCCATACACACCTCGAAAAGACCTGCCCGGGAGTCTGCCCGGGCTGAACTAAAAATGTCTTACAACCTCAAATCTCTGCAGGCGGACTCCGGTTTCCTCTTCTCTGATACCCGCCTTTCTTTTGGCTATGCTTATCTGCTCATTTGTGTTGTCTACTCCGCTAAGATCCGGTAAAAGCAGTCCTCTTTTCATACCTTTTGAGACAATAACCCCGTATCTTTTTACATCAAGTTCATCTTCGCCCGAAATATCCTCTGCTTCTCCAAGAACATCCACCGAATATTCCAAAGCTGAAAGTTCATCTTTGGTAACCGGCGGAAACCTTGGGTCCCTTGTGGCTGCGCTGATGGCATTTTGTATTATTTCTTCAGCAACCGTAGGTCTGGTGGGAGAAATTGTGCCTATGCACCCTCTTAGCATCCCAAAACAATGTAAAGATACAAACGCTCCGGCTTTCCGGGCGTACATCTCCTCCGGCAAAGTCATTGGCAGATTGATTATTTTTCCCTCATTTATATAGTTTTCTATGGTATCTTTTGCAAGAATTACATATGCGTCCATAATACCTCCCGTTAAGTTGCTCTGTAGGTACATACTCCGTATCCCACACCTGTCACATCCTGATGGGAATATTTTTCAACATCTACATTTAATCCGTCAAATGCTCCTCCCATTATTATAAATGACCTGTGTCCGCATTCACCGGCTTCATCAAGGAGTCTTAAATCAAAGTTTAATAGTTCTCTAAAAGCTCCTCTTTCCATCACATCCATTATCATTTCATCATATACAGGACCTGCCGGATTAAATCCATAAGGGCCATCCTCTTTCAGTCTGTGAGACAAATCTCCGCTGGCAATTATTGCAACTCTTTTTCCCAATCTTTCCGCTGCCAGCTGTATAAGCTTTCCAAAGCTATAATGCGTTATAAGTGGCAACCCTGAGATTCCACATCTGACCAGATTAAAATCGCCGTATTTTTTCAGGACAAAATACAGCGGCACCAATGTGCCGTGATCCAAAGACGGGTCTCTTTGCCCCTCGTATCCTGCCATAATATTGTTTTCTTCCGCCAATTCACATAAAAGCGAGGAAAAATCGGCATCATATTCAGCTTCTATGTGTACCTGCATAGCACCGAACCTACCCATATTGCCACTCGCCTTATATCCGGGCGATATGTGAAGATAATTCGAGTACATTACAGAGTGCGGAGAGACAAGTACTACGGTTTCGGGCGCCAGCTCCTTTATAAAATCCGCAGCTTTATCATAAGACCGTGCCGTTTCATCTATAATATGTTCCCGTCCCTTTCCAACCTCCGGAATAATAAGAGGCGGATGCGGTACCATTATTCCGCCAACTACTGCCATCCGTCGTCCTCCTTATATACACAGACCATTTGTCGCCTTAATTGAGCATGGTTTGTCCATTGTGACATTTTCTCCTTCCATGGTGTGAACCTTTCCTCCTGCCTCTGTCACAATCACAGTACCTGCGCAGATATCCCACGGGCAGACACGCAGTTCAAAATACATTTCCGCCCTTCCTGCCGCCACATAACACATATCAAGTGCTGCTGAGCCGCTTCTCCTTATATCCATACATTTTTTGAAATATTCATATACAATATCAAAGGTTTTCCGGCTAAATTCCTCATAGTAGGGAGCCGTACCGAATATAACTATGCCCTTATCGAGAGTGTTGCCGGATACATGAATTTGCCTGCCGTTTAAATATGCACCCTCTCCGGTTTTGGCGCTAAACATCTCATCTGAGTAGGGATTGTACACGACCCCGATATAAGGGTTTCTGTCCTTTAAAAGTCCAACCGATATACAGCTGAACCTATAGTCCTTTATAAAATTTGTGGTGCCGTCAATAGGGTCTACTATGAAGGCATAGCCATTACCGGCAGCCTTATGTACATCTTCTTCTTCTCCGATAAACACCGCCTCCGGCAATACTTTTAAAAGCTTCTCCTGCAATACATCCTGTACCCTTTTATCATATACCGTAACCAGATTTGCCTTTCCGCTTTTTTCGTTTATGCCGGCGTTTTTTCTGTCGGCCTCAAGGATTATCCTGCCACATTCTCTTAAAATTTCCTCTATTTCACGGACTGTCTCCATTTGCAAAATCTCCTTTTAATTATGGCCTAAGGAAGAATAATTATAATAATGGGATTCCTTCATTATTTTGTCCAAAAACTCCGAACCATCATACCCACATATGATCAGGTCCTCTGTAGTCCCGAGAAGTGAAGGAGTTTCTATAGTCTCCCTTGCCTCTTTGTCTATGTCAACTGTCTCTGCCGCAGGCTTGTTAACAGTCTCAGGCTGCTTTGGCTTTGGCGCAGACTTTTTTTGTTTTGTGGGGGATTGTGGCTTGGATATGTTATTTGCAGCAGGTTGCGATGGTCTTTCGGCAGCACCGTTTTTTTCTGCTGCAAGCTCTTCTTTAAGCTCTCTTCTTAGTTCCTGCACTCCTTTTTGCGCACTTTCCCTAAGCTCCTTAAATGCCTTACGCATCTCTTCCATAGAAGTATTTTGTTTTCCGTTTATTTTCGTTCTTTTTACCCTTTCCTTTGCTGCATTAGCATTCTTTTTTTTCTCAGGCATTATAAGCCGCAGAATAAATAATACTATTATAACCAGCCATAAAATTCCTGCCATACCTTCCCTTTCCGATGCATAATCTATGCATCTTCCTCCTTTCAGATATCCCTATAATACTATCCGGTTTCTTCCGCCGCCCTTGGCTGCGTATAACATGTCGTCAGCCTGCATTATTATTGCATCTGCAGACCTGCCTTCTTCTGCTTTTGCAAGGCCGAAACTCATAGTCACCCTTATCTCCTTATCATAATAATGAAATGAAGTATTCCTTATTTCAATAAGACATTTTTTCAAAATCTGTTCTGCCTCATTAATTGCCGTTTCATTAAATGCAAATATAAATTCTTCTCCACCCCATCTTGCCACGAGGTTTTTGCGAGGGACATTTCTTCTTAATATCTCTGCTATGCTTCTTAAAATCTCATCTCCTGCATCGTGGCCGAAGGTATCGTTTATTTTCTTAAAGTAATCTATGTCTCCTATGGCTATGCAGTAATCAGCCTTTATTCCTGCCTCTTCATGCATTTTTTCAATATAAATATTTGCAAACCTTCTGTTGTTAATCTCAGTAAGCGTGTCATAATCAATCATCTTTCTCAGGGAATTCTGCATCTCAACACTGCTCTTTGCCAAAACCGAAAGCTCATCCAGCCCTGAGGTGTAATAGCTGCTGATTTCTGAATTGAGTTTTCCGTCTGCGACCGATTCCATGAACTTCTTTACAACCAGAATCCTGTCAACTATCTTCTGTGAATAATAAGTACTGAAAAATCCCAAAAGTAAAACCGCTACAAAGCACAGGACATAAAGAGGAATAACCACGCTGCCCACTCTTTTATTTATGTCGGCCGCCGAATGATAGATGGCATACATGCCGTAGCTGTTGCCGTCTTCGGATATTATCGGTTTAAAATACGCAAAACATTTTTCTCCGGCCACTGTTACATTTGAGTAGAACTTTGTCTCACCGTTTTCTATAACACTGGTTCTTACAATTGTCGGCGCTTCAGCCAGAATATATCGTATTCCCTCATCATCCTTGCATGATGTAAGCACACTGACCTGACCGAGATATATGGTAAATTCATTGTCATATACCTCATGCATAAAGTCCAGTTCTTCATTTTTATCCGTTATCTCATATTCGCCTTTAAAGAGTCTGAATGAGTCATCCGATACAACTTCCCATGAATAGTCCCCCGGATAAAGTTCATCCATGGTGGTTTCCAGATAGCTGCACTGCTTGCTCATCTCATCTTCTACCATGGAAATCATTGCCCTTCTGCAGCTTGTACTTGCAACTATACCAACAAGCACAGCAAGGATAACCAGCGGTATAACAGTATAATTGAGCATCTTTCCGCTTAGGCTGTTAAAAAAATTTGTCTGCTTCTTTTCCATTAATTTACCCCGTTATTTTCCTAAATACACGATATATTTTCCCGGACAACTGTATCATCTTGTCCTTGTTTACCTTGCACACGGTTCTGTCATAAGTATATAATCCGTTGGCTTCTCCCTCCACATCAGACAACTGGGTGTAAATACAGCCACATATGCCCCTTTTTATATTGGGAATCACCTCATAATTATACATATCATAAATTCTTTCTGTCAGTGACTTCCCAGACCTAAGATGCCCATAGCCATATATCTTATGCATATACATACTATGCCCCGGCACCACCATTGTAAAACCGCCGCACTCTGAAATAATAACCGGTTTACTCCATTTTTTAGGTCTGATCATATGAAAGTAATAATGGTCAGAGTCCACATCGCCCCCCTGCTGTTTATACCACCCCGATGCACCATCATATATCCTGCTCTCATCGACTTCTTTAAGCTCGTTAACTATTCTGTCACTATCATACTGTCCCCATCCTTCATTAAAGACCGTGTAGTATACAATGCTTTGAAAATTTTCAAGGTATTTGACGGTATCTTTGCAATGCTTTTCAAATATTCTTTTAATTTCCGATTTAACTTTTGTGTATTTATCACTTATTTTCTGCCCCCAGAAGGTCGGAAGGAGGGTGTTTAAAAAATACGAATAACTGCCGTTGTTTACCATATCCTGAAATACAAACATACCTATCCTGTCGCAGTCGTAATAAAACCTTGCCGGTTCTATCTTGATGTGCTTTCTTAAGGTGTTAAATCCCAGTTTTTTCATATGCAGGATATCCTGCTCATAACACCTGTCCGATATCGGAGTATAGATACCGTCGCAAAAATATCCCTGGTCCAGGACTCCATGGAAAAAATACGGCTTATTATTGACACATATTCTCTCCCTGCCGTCTACATGCTCAATACTTACCGTTCTTAGCGCAAAATATGTTCTTACTTCATCATCCTGCGTAAAAAGTTCTACATTATACAGATATGGTCTTTCCGGAGACCAGTGTCTTATCCTGTCAAGGGTAATTGTATTCCTGCCTTTTTTCAAGGTGCATTCCTTTACAATCTTAGTACCTTTTTTATTAATTTCGGCATCATATATCCTGGCCTTGTATTGTTCCGCTGTGCCGTCCACATCAAGTTCTATATTGATGCCGTCATATCTGCATACAAAGCTTTTAACATACTCTTCTCCGACAGCTTCCATCCATACGCTCTGCCATATACCGGATACCGGAGTATACCACATGCCTCCCGGATTTTGGGTTTGTTTACCGTATGGATATTTAATATCCAGTTCATCCTTAACCAAAACAGCCACTTCATTTTCTTTGTCAGTAAGTTCCTTTGTTACATCAAAAGAAAACGGCAGATAGCCGCCTTCATGCTTTCCGATATATTTTCCGTTTATATAGACCTTGCAAAGCTGATCAACTGCACCAAAATGAAGAATAACATTCTTCCCCGAAAAATCCTCCGGCAACACAAACCTCTTCCTGTACCAGAAAAGATTGCCGCATTCGCCCTCAAATCCCGAAGCATCCGATTCGGGAGGATAAGGCACTTTTATTTCTTTAGCAAATACCACGGGATATTTACCTGTTGACTTAGGTGCAAACTCCCATATGCCATCAAGAGAAAAAAATGAATCTCTTTCAAGCTGTGGCCGGGGATAAAGTCTCTCTTCTTTAAGAGATGTCTGGGTAAGTCTTTTTTTCTTGTGCTCTCTTCTGTCGGCAAAATTCAATACCGCATCATACCCCTGTGTAAGCGCCAGCCTTGGAATCCATACCAGATCCGCCAGTTCCTTCTTTATATCCATTTAATAATTCTCACCGTCCGGCATTACTATAGCTGCAATAATATATGCAAGGATTCCGGCTCCACCCATAATGGTAAACAGAACCCATAAAAGTCTTATTATGGTTGAATCAACTTCAAGATATTCTGCTATACCGCCGCAAACACCGCAAATCTTTTTGTCATAACCACTTTTTTTCAATCTTTTATCGCTCATCAGGTTTCCTCCTCTACAATTGCGTCTTATGATAAGATATGATATATTATAGCTCTAAATCTATTTTATTGCTACCCGATTTACTGTATTAGTCCTTCTATTTGCCATAGATTTCGTATTTCATAATCTATCTCGCACAAAATGCCCGGCTTATTTCCTTCAGGATTATACCAGCAGGTTTTTATACCGGCATTATTTCCTCCCAGAATATCACTTGTAAGAGAGTCTCCTACTATCAACGTCTCTTCCGGAGCCGTCAGTTTAATGCATTCAAAAACCTTTTGAAAAAAATATATATTTGGCTTTTCCGCGCCTATTTCCTCAGACAGAAATACTCCGTCCAGAAGTTCTCCAAATCCCGAGCACTTAAGTTTTTTAGTCTGTGCAATAACCGTGCCGTTTGATACCGCATACTGTCTGACCCTATCCTTTAATTTTTTTACCAGGTTATAACTGTCATCCCTGTATACTATTGTATCCCCCAGTCTCACCTGATATTTTTCGTTGAATTCTTTTGCAATTGAGATGTCAATTTTCCGATTTGAAAAAAATTCTTCAAATCTTCCTATAAGCACCCTGTCTTTGGTAATCTCGTTTCTCTCAAGCATTTTCCAATACTTATCGTTTATGGAAGAATACTCTCCTATCATGGCATCTGTACATTCGCCCAGACCATATTCACGAAAAAGATTTTTAATCGCCGCCTTCTCTGCAGCCTTAAAGTCAAGCAATGTACCATCTATATCCCATAAAATTGTTTTTATCAAATTCCCGACCTCCGGTTTATATTTTGTCATGGGAAACCTCTGAATTTACATAAAAAGAAACCCTCCTGTTAATATAACAGAGAAGGTCTCTTTTTACCACCGTAATCACGGTCTATGATTCAAGTAAATTTGTTGTTGATTTAATTCCTATGGCTATGGTTGATCCATTATGAAGGAGAGCTGTGGTTGTAGGCTGCAGAATACCGAGAGCACCCAGTAAAATTAATCCTGCATTGAATCCTATTATTGTCCTGTAATTGCTCTCCGTTCTCTTTTGAAGAGCCGTTCCGAGTTTTCTGAGAATAATTAGTGCTTCAAGGTCGTCCTGCGAGATCATTATGTCGGCAACCTCTCTTGCTATAGCAGCTCCACTGTTTATAGCCACTCCTACTTCCGCTGCGGAAAGTGCCGGCGAATCATTTACTCCGTCACCTATCATAATGCACTTTCTTCCGGCCTCCTGCTCTGCCGTAATATACGCCGCCTTGTCTTCCGGCAACATCTGTGCCCTGAACTCGTCTACGCCAAGCTCCTCTGCAACCTTTGCCGCTACATTTGTGCTGTCTCCGGTAAGCATTACCACCTTGAGCCCAAGCTCCTGAAGACCGGATACTGCATCCTTTGCTTCCTCTTTCAAGGAATCCTCTACGAGAATAACTGCCTTAAGCACACCACCTATTGCAAGATACAGCCTTGAATACTCTTCGGGCATACTGTCAAATCTCGCTTTGTTATTCGGCATACTGCAGCCCTCATCCTCAAAAACAAAGTGATGGCTTCCTATAACAACCTTGACTCCGTCTATCGAACTTGCTATACCATGGGCTACCACATACTCGACCTTGGCATGCATTTCCTCATGTTCTATGCCTTTGTCGGCGGCTGCCTTAACCACGGCATTTGCCATACTGTGGGGATAATGCTCCTCAAGACAGGCTGCTATCTTAAGCATCTCATCGGGATCCTCGCCATCAAATGCAACTACATCTCTTACCGACGGGCAGGCATAGGTAAGTGTGCCGGTCTTGTCGAATATTATGGTATCTGCCTTTGCAACTTTCTCCAGGAATTTGCCGCCCTTTACATCTATATAGTTTTGACCGGCCTCTCTCATAGCCGAAAGCACCGCTATCGGCATGGATAATTTAAGAGCACAGCAAAAATCTACCATGAGTATTGATATGGCTCTTGTGGCATTCCTCGTAAGAATATAGGTAAGAGCCGTGGCTGCAAATGTGTACGGTACAAGTTTGTCCGCCATTTTAAATGCGCGGCTTTCCGTCTCTGATTTGAGTTTTTCGGATTCTTCTATTATACGGGCAATCTTGTCATACTGTCCTTCACCGGCCGTCTTTTTAACTGCTATATACAGTTCGCCTTCTTCGACCACCGTGCCGGCATACGCATAACTGCCTTCCGTCTTGTGAACCGGTATGCCTTCGCCCGTGATTGTAGCCTGATTAACCGAGGCATCACCTTTAACGACACTTCCGTCTAAAGGAATCATATTGCCGGTTCTTACAACTATGACATCGTTTTCCTCTATCTTGTTTATATCTATAAGGACTTCGGAGTTTTTGTCAGAAGTTTCTCCGGTTACTACCCATACCTTATCAATATTCAATGACATGGCTCTTGCAAGGTCGTCTACAGACTTTTTCCTTGTCCACTCATCCATAATGTCTCCAACGCCAAGCAGGAACATTACGCTTCCTGCCGTATTAAAGTCTCCTCTGGCGATGGAAACAACTATGCTCGTGGCATCGAGTACAGACACCTCAAGTTTGCCCTTTGAAAGACTTTTGAGTCCTTCTATTATATATGGCACTGACTTTACTACGGTAACAACTTCCCTGACAGACATGGGAATAACAAGCCTGGACACTATTCTTCTTGCAATATGGAAAAACATCTTGTCTTCATAGGTGTGTCTTATCTGTCTTGCGCTCGAATCCGGCACAAATACTTCTACTGTCTCAAGGTCAAGATGAGACAGCTCATTTATCAGCTCATCTCTGTTTGAATCGTCATACCATACTGTGGCGCTTGAAGTCCTCTCATTTACCTTTGCATCATATACATAAGGAAGCCCCTGCAGAAAACATTCTGCCTTGTCGGCTTCCTCAAAAGTCATGTATTTAAGACTAAGCCCCACACGCATCCGGTCATTTGATTCGTGTAAAATCTTACATCTCATTTATTTCTGCGCCTCTAACTCCGCAATCTTTTCCTCTGCTTCAGCAATAACTGCCTTTGCATCCTCGATTTCCTTTTCTCTTGCTTCCTGCTTTCTTTCTTCGTTGATGTCATCAGCATCAGCCTTTATATCATCGCAGTTTTCCTTAACGGTGTTTACCGTCTCCATAACGCAGTCTGCTCCACGAAGAACTGCCGCAGTCACATGTGTATATGCTTTTTTGGCATCCTTGCTTGTAAGAATCTTAACACCTGCGGTTCCAAGTAAAACTCCTCCGCATAAAGTTCCGATTGTTTTCCATTTACTCATTATTATTACCTCCGTATCATAGTTATATTTTGCTAACGAGCGTTGCACCCGTCTATCTAAAACCCCAGTAAATAAAGGGTTTGTGTACTATAGTGCAATTATAAATACGGAGCATATGTTAAGTCAAGGCTAATGTTTGTTGCATTATTCTACTTCATCTCCGCTTCAACCAACTACGCAGTAATTTCCGTTACCGTAAAATCCTTGTCCGCAATAACCGCCTTAATGTCCTCATCTGCCACATCTGCAGAAAGGGCAATAACCGCTGTTCCCTTTTCATGGGACACCTCTGCGCTTTCTACTCCCTGCATACCTTCAAGAGCTTTTTTTACCGTTGCCTCACAATGTCCGCACATCATTCCTTCAATTTTCACTGTTTTTGTCATAATATTATCCTCCTTTGACAATTCTGTTTCTTCATATATTGTTGTTTCATTTTGTAATTCCGGCAGAGCCCGTTTCTTTATGGCTCTGTCCGAAGATGTATTATGCATATCAAAAAGGTTAAGTCTGAGCGCATTAAGGCACACAGTAACACTTGATACTGCCATGGCCGCAGCCCCCCACATGGGATTCATCTTTATTCCCGGATATGCTCCGGCAGCCATAGGAATCAGCAAAGCATTATAAGCGAATGCCCAAAACAGATTCTGATGTATATCCCTTAATGTTGCCCGACTTAATCGTATTGCTGCAGTCGCATCGGTGAGTGTAGAGTTCATAAGTACTACATCTGCCGAATCTATAGCCACATCACTGCCGGCTCCAATCGCTATACCTATATCTGCACTCACAAGAGCCGGCGCATCGTTTATCCCGTCTCCAATCATAGCCACCCTGCCCCTTTTCTTTAATTTATTTATAACATTTTGTTTTCCTTCTGGTAACACGCCGGCTATCACCTTGTCTACTCCGGCAGCCCTTCCTATTGCATTTGCTGTTTTCTCATTATCTCCCGTAAGCATAATAACTTCTATGCCCATGTTTTTGAGTTCATTGACCGCCCGTGATGAGGATTCTTTTATTGTATCGGCAACCGCAATTATACCTATAAGGGTATCGTTTTTTGCAAAAAACAGCGGAGTTTTTCCCTCTTCGGCCAAATCATCTGCCTTGTCAATATATATCTGAGGAATGTCTGCAATCGTCGAAACATACTTCATTGAGCCTCCGCATATTGTATCATCGCCGGCCATGCCCTTAAGTCCGTTTCCCGCCACTGCCGAAAATCCTGACACCTCTCCTGCTTCAATGCCTTTTTCCTCGGCTGCCCTTACTACAGCCTTTGCCAGAGGATGCTCGCTTTTTATCTCGAGCATATATGCTGTTTTTACAAGTTCAATCTCCGTTATGTTCTCTGCTGTAATAATATCTGTTACTTCCGGAGTCCCGGCTGTTATCGTTCCGGTTTTGTCAAGGGCTACTATCTGTACCCTTCCTGCATTCTCAAGAGCTTCCCCGGTTTTAAACAGTATCCCTCCTTTAGCGCCCACGCCGTTTCCTACCATTATGGCTACAGGAGTTGCAAGCCCCAGGGCGCAGGGACACGAAACCACAAGCACAGCAATGCCCCTCTCAAGAGCATCTGCCGCAGATGCTCCAAGCCCAAGCCATACTAATGTCACCGCCAGAGCGATTAAAAGCACCGCCGGCACAAACACTCCCGATACCTTGTCCGCTATCCTTGCTATTGGTGCCTTAGTCGCGGCTGCATCGCTTATCATACGGATTATCTGTGAGAATGTGGTATCTTCTCCGACCCTTAGGGCCCTGGCTTTAATAAATCCTGATGTATTTATGGTTGCAGCGCTTACCCTGTCTCCTTCCTCTTTATCCACCGGAACCGATTCTCCGGTGAGAGCCGACTCATCAACCGCCGTAATTCCTTCTATAATTATACCGTCTACCGGTATAGCCTCTCCCGGTTTTACCGCAAAGATATCTCCGGGTTTTACCTCATCTATCTCTACTTTTACAAGCTCTCCGTCTTTTTCCACCACAGCTGTTTTAGGTGCCATTTTTACAAGGTTTTTCAGAGCATCCGTCGTCCTGCCTTTGGACAATGACTCCAAGGTTTTGCCTACGGTAATAAGAGCCGGTATCATTGCAGCCGATTCAAAATAAAGCTGATTATGATACAGTTCCATAAGCTCCATATTGTCTGTTCCATTTGTAATAAGCCAGGTCATCTCAATAAGCACATATAAAGACCATGCGAAAGACACTCCGGACCCCATTGCCACAAGGGTATCCATATTCGGACTCCTATGCGCCAATGTCTTAAATCCCGATTTAAAAAAAGCACCGTTTATCATCATTACAACGATAGCAATAAGCATTTGTATGATTGCAAGTCCGATATGATTGTGAGTCAAAAATCCCGGCAAAGGCGCGCCCAGCATATTATGCGCCATCGTGATATACATTAAAACAAAAAGGAACCCGATTGACATAGCCAGACGCCTTACAAGTTTTGGCGTTTCCTTATCTTTAAGGGCTTCTTCTTCCTGCCTCAGCTTTTCACTGGCGCTAATGGCCGAGCCAGCATCTCCCTTTTTGCTTGCTCCATATCCTGCATCTTCTACTGCCTTTATTATATCTTTTTCCGATGCAGTTCCGCTTACCCCCATCGAATTGGTAAGCAAAGATACCGATACCGAATCCACTCCATCAAGAGCAGATACCGCCTTTTCAACTCTGGCCTGGCAGGCCGCACAACTCATCCCGGTAACAATATATTGCTCCATAATATTTACCTCTTATTTCATAAGTTTCTGTAATACGCTGCACAATTCATCTATTGTTTCATCTTTTCCTTCCCGTATGTCATTCGCAACGCATCCCTTTATATGATCCTTAAGAAGCTCCTTGTTAAAACTGTTAAGAGCATTGGTCGCTGCTGAAACCTGAATGAGAATGTCCGGACAGTAGATATCATTTTCCACCATCTTTTCAATTCCTCTTATCTGGCCTTCTATTTTTTTCAGTCGGTTAAGCAACGCCTTTTGTTCTTTTTCACTTCTTTTTTTATTTCTTACTCCATCCTGGCAACAGCATTTTTTATCATTCATTTATTGTTCCTTTTCCTCAATCTTCTATACCCCGTAGGGGTATTATTTACAATGCAATTCTATACCCCCATGGGGTATTTGTCAATAAGGTTCTTGTAGAATATTTTTCATTAATATATTAAAATGTACAGGAAAGGGAATCCAAACTATGAAACTATCAACACTCTGTTATATAGAAGATGAGACATCATACCTTATGATGTTACGAAATAAAAAGAAAAACGATGTAAACGCCGGAAAATGGATAGGTCCGGGCGGTAAGTTTGAAAACGGAGAAAGTCCCGAAGAATGCGTTCTTCGGGAAGTTTATGAAGAAACCGGCCTGACTTTGGACCGGTATATGCTTCGCGGAGTTATTACCTTTTCATCCGAAGGTTGGGAAGATGAAATAATCTTTTTATATACAGCCGACAAATGGCATGGCAACATAACAGATTGCTGTGAGGGTGAGCTTAAATGGATAAAAAAAGATATGCTTGACACCGTAAATCTTTGGGAGGGTGACAAAATCTTCTTAAAACTCCTTGCAGAAAACTCACCGTTTTTTTCCATAAAACTATCATACATAGGAGATGAGCTTACAGATCAAAAGCTCACACTTTACTAAAATACTCTGACTTTATATCAGACCTGAGGGTAATATATAGAAGGGTAAATATCTCACAGCATAAAAAATATCTCTCCGATGTAAATAGCAATAAAAGCAAAATTTTTTTGTTACCTACATATGACTTTCGCTCAATGTTTAATGAAATAAAAAAAACCGGTTTCACAACCGCAGCAACCTGTATTGGCTGCCATAGCTGTAAAACCGGCTTATATTATCAGATTATTTTTTTCTCTTTCCTGTCATCATTGCAAGACCGCAAAGCACTATAGCCAAAATAACCACTACACTTATAATAAGCGGTTTTTTATTTGTTTTCTCTTCTTCGACAGCATCTGCTGATTCGCTTGTTTCTGCCACATCAGTTACAAGACTCATGCTATCAAAACCTGTATCTGTACCAAAATAGCTGTCATATGCTGTTCTGTCAATGTAGTTTGTAGAGATTTCATTATCATCATCTGTCTCTATTGTATTTGAATAGCTTCCTGTAACAGTGATTGTATATTCCGAAGTACCTTCTACTACCGTCTCACCGTTTGCAACTATTGTTACGGCATTTCCGTTTTCATCAACTATTGTTGCACCGTCTTCTGCATTAAGAGCTGAAATAGTTACATCTCCTGTTACTACCCATGTAGAATCACTTGAAACATTTACTATTGCCGGTGACTCAGTCTCCTCTGTTGCGTCTGCGTTTTCTGTAACATTTACAGCTCCTGTATATGTCGTGCCACCAAGAAGGTAAAGGTCAAGACTGCTTATTGTGTCAACATCTATATCACCTGATACTGTCTCTCCGAGAAGGGTAAATGTAACCTGACCTCCGTTTGAACCTGATGTGCCCCAGCTGTTTGAGTCATTTCCTGCAATCGTCATAAGATTTGCACTGTCAGAATCAAAATTAAGAGTAGTACCTGAAAGGAGCACATTAGCTGCAGTATTTGTTACATAAAACATTGCTCCCGACTCGATTGAACTTGTAAGTGTCGAATCCACTGCCTGGAAGGTGGCAGTATCTCCTGTAGTTGTTTCCGCATCTCCGGATGTTGACTGATATATGATAATACCATTTGCAATCGGGTCACTTGCTGTTGCTGATGTTATTGTCGATGTTAAATCTGAATTGTAGATTAGTATGGTGTTTAATCCTTCCATACCTGCAATCTGACTGCCGGTTGCTGTACCGGTTACATTGTTTACCTCAATATCACCGGTAGAGTAAAGAAGAGGGGAACCCGATCCTGCTGTACTTAAAGAAGAGTTGGTTGCCGAAATGCTTCCGCCTCCTCTGTCTGTAGCAATTGAAGCACAGTGCTCTCCAAGAGTTGTGATATCCATAAGATTTGCAATAATAGTACCGCCATATGTTGCATCAAGACCTCTTGAATTGTCCGATGAGGTACTAATAGTCACATTGTTTGCATAAACAGTTCCGCTGTCTGTAGCAAAGATTGCATTTGAGCCTTCTGAATCCGCTGTAAGCGAGCTGTCTGATATATATGCCATGGAGTCCTCATTTACTGAAAGGAGAATCGAGTTAACACCGTAAAAATTACAGCTGTCTCCATCCGAATCATCTCCTGATTTTGTAAGGCTTCCGTTTGTTATGGTAAGTGTTCCGCCGTTCTCGGCAAGAGCTGAGTTTACATCTGCTGTATCTGAGGCAATTGATTCTCCGTCAGATGATTCTTCACTGCCATCGGACGTGAGCGTACCAGTATATGTACCACTGTAATCAAATGTTGTTGTATTGGCGCCTCCGCCAAATCCGCTTGCATCGCCTTCTCCACCTTCACCTGATGGTGCTTCGCCTGATGGAGCTTCACCTGATGGTGCCTCGCCCGATGGTGCCTCGCTCTGAGTAACATCTGCTGCATAAAGCATTGTGGTATTTCCTGCAACAAGCATCAGACTCATTGCCAGTACAGTCACAAATGCCGTACCTTTTTGAATTGCCTTTTTCATAAATATAACCTCACTTTCGTCAAGGTCCGTAAGACCTTTGCTGTTTAACAAGTGTAGGTTAGTAGAAAATTGTGACTAAAAATGTAGTTTATTGTGAAGTTTTTGTGTACAAAAAATCAGCCGCCACCATAAGGTGACGACTGATTATATGCCTTATATTACATACAGGTGTATCCGCCGTCTACCGGTACCATAATACCCGTCACATATGAAGATGACGGAGATGAAAGGAATACTGCTGCTGTATCAAGTTCTCCCTCATTACCATATCTTTCCATAGGAATCATAGTTCTTGCATTTGCCTGGAAGAAGTCTGAATCAAGTGTCTCTTTTGTAAGAGGTGTATAGAAGTATCCCGGGCAGATTGCATTTACCGTAATACCGTATTTACCCCACTCAGATGCAAGAGCTCTTGTAAGGTTTACCACGCCACCTTTTGCAGCATGATACGGAGCAGAACCTGCCACCTTATTACCAACGAGACCGTACATAGAAGCAATGTTAATAATTCTGCCGTATTTTGCAGGAATCATTGCCTTCTTTGCTACAGCTCTGGCCACCTTGAAAGTACCAAAAAGGTCTATCTGCATCTCATTGTCGAACTGTGCATCCGTGATATCCTCTGCCGGAGCTACAGCTCCTGTACCGGCATTGTTTATAAGAATATCAATGCGTCCGAACTTATCCATTATCTCGTCAACTACAGCATTAACTCTGTCTGTGTCGGTGATATCACACTGGATAGGATATGTCTCAACACCAAACTCCTTAGAAATCTCATCAGCCACTTCTTTAAGTTTGTCAAGGCGGCGTGCAATCGGCACTATTGTAGCTCCCTGATTAGCAAGAGCCTTCGCCATCTGTACTCCAAGTCCTCCGGAGCATCCCGTTACAAGTGCTACTCTGCCTTTGAGATCAAAATACTGTTTCATTAGTCGTTTCCTCCTTATATCCAATACATTTTTACAATAAGGTTATTATAGACTAATTGTATTTATAATTCAATTCAATTACAGTGTTTTTTATGCATAACAATTATCATTTTCGAATAAATTCTGATATCTGCCCGGCAATAATATCCATAAGACGCTGTCTTGTTTCTTTAGCTGCCCACGCTATGTGCGGTGTAATAAAAAGTTTGTCACTGTCCTTTATTCTTCTTAATGGATTGTTCTTTCTCATTGGTTCCTCCGAAAGAACATCAAGCCCTGCCGCAGCTATTTCACCTTTTTCAAGAGCATTTGCCAAATCTTCTTCCACTACTATAGGACCTCTTCCCACATTTATAAGTATTGCTGATTTTTTCATCTTTTTAAGAGCTGTTTTATCTATAAGCCTTTCGGTATTTTCATCAAGCGGCGCGTGTATACTTATAATATCCGAATCTTCTAAGAGCTCATCAAAGCTTACTTCTTCATAACTGCTGTCATGGTTTTTGCCGCTTGTGGAATAATATTTTACCTTCGCCCCAAAGCACGATGCAATTTCCGCAACTCTTTTTCCTATAGTGCCAAGCCCTATTATTCCCCAGGTTTTTCCGCTAAGCTCCGGATAATGTTTTTCAAAATGTGTAAACATCTCATCATTTACATATTTTTCTTCCTTTACATACCTGTCGTAATAGCAAAGGTGCTCCATCAGGTAAAACAGTATGGCAAAGGTATGCTGGCTTACAGCCTCGGTAGAATATCCTGCCACATTTCTCCATTCAATTCCGGCTTTTTTTAGATATTCCTTATCCAGATTGTTTGTTCCTGTGGCAGTTACGCATACAAGCTTAAGTTTTTTTGCTCCTCCCACCGTTTTTTCATTTACCGGCATCTTGTTTAATACAATGATATCCGCATCCCGTATTCTCTCGGGTATCTGCTCGGGAGCAGAATAATCATAAATTACCACTTCACCAAGCTCATCAAACTTTTCATAGGAAACATCATCACCTATTGTCTTTCTGTCAAGAAATACTATTTTCATTTAACTTCTCCTCATATTCCTGTTTATTAGCGTTTTATAAAAAATCATACACATTACAACAGACACAAATGAGCCTATCGGCGCCGAAAATCCCATCGGATAAAGACTGTCAAAATTTACCGAAAAATAGTAAGCAAGCGGTATCCTTACCAAAAAAGCAGATATTACATTATGTACAAATGAAAGATAGGATTTGTTTAACGCGCAGAAATATCCACTGAACATAAAGTGTATTCCGGCTAAAATACAGTCCCATACATATGATCTCATATACTCGTCTCCAAGTTGTATTACAGCTGCATCCTTTGTAAATATTCCCACCGCAAAAGCTGAAATAAACTGGAAGAGCAAAGCAAAAAATACCCCGCATCCTGTTGCGATAATCAGCGCATCAAAAAGTGTTTTCTTTGCCCTTTCCTCTTTTCCCGCACCTATATTTTGCGAGCATATAGCAGAAACAGACTGCAAAAGCGTTGATGGCACCAAAAATAAAATACCGATTAATTTTTCTACCACTCCCACTGCCGCTGCGTCACTTAGTCCCCTCATATTGGCAAAAACGGTAATCATTATAAAGGATACCTGAATAAAGCCGTCCTGTACCGCTACAGGTATGCCTACCTTGAAAATATTCCTTATAATGTATGATTCCGGAATAAAATGAGCTTTTTTTATCCC
>CAJOOU010000248.1 GCA_905236735.1 uncultured Eubacterium sp.
ACAACAAACAAACATGAGTATCTTTCAAGCAGAATAGGTGGGCTTTCAAACGGTGAAAGAATAAGCTATTCTCATTTTACAAAGACATTTTTGGCCAGAATCTGGGCAACGGAATAATAAAGGAAAGATTATGAAACACAGATATTCACACATACTTGAACCTATAAAGATAGGAAATGTAATTTTAAAAAATCATCTGCTTGCTACAAAGTGTATATCGCAGGAGCTCCAGGGGCCGGAAAATTTTCCGGCCGAAGGAACCCTGATGTTTGCGGAAAATCTGGCAAAAAACGGAGCGGCAGCGGTCGTCTGTACGATTGGCTCCTTCCCTGAAACAAGGGGAAAAACAATGTTTGTAAGTCAGTTTGATATGGATGATAATAAGGTCATCAGATATTTTTATCAGATGGCGGACAGGATCCACGCTCACAATTCTCTTGCCATAGGCGCTCTTTCCACAGCCATTCCGCAGGATGTGAGCATATCGGAAAAAAGACATCCCGAGCTTATCAAAAAACCGCTAAAAGGACCCATGGGAGATTTTGGGCCGGACGGGAGACCGAATCCTCCGAAACCCGAAATATCGAAGGAGAGAATTGAAAAATTTATAAAAGATTTTGCGAAAGACTGCGCATGGATAAAGACTCTCGGTTTTGACGGAGTAAATGTATATATGTGCTATGAAGGCTCTATACTTGCTCATGCTCTTTCTCCGGTTTTAAATCAGAGGATAGATGAGTACGGAGGGAGTCTTGAAAACAGGGCGCGTCTTGCAACAGAGCTTTTCCGTGAGATAAAGAAAAACTGCGGAAAGGATTTTCTTATCGAGTGTCAGATCTCCGGAGAGGAAGATATGCCCGATGGATATACGGTGGAAGATTTTTTGTCGTACTGTGAGATATGGGACAAAGAAGAACTTGTTGATATTTACGAAATAAGAGCAAAAAACGGTGAGCTTCATCATACCAGCGCCTTTTCATCGCCGGAGCATTATCCTACTACCTTAAAATACGCAGAAGCATTTAAAAAGAGAGGCTTTAGGGCACTTTGTGCGCCAAGCGGAGGTTTTCAGAGTCCTGAAGATATTGACAGCTTTATCAAAGACGGCAGAACCGATATGGTGGCTATGGCAAGGGCATTTATATGCGACAGCTCTTACGGTCAAAAGATCATCGAAGAAAGAGACGATATTGTGCCGTGCCTGAGGTGCGACAAGTGTCACGGCGCCGTATGCTCGGTAAATCCTCTGATAGGTAGGGCGCAGAATCTCGGCAAAATGTATGAGCCGCAGGCAAAAGGCAAAAAAGTAGCTGTAATAGGCGGAGGCCCTGCAGGCATGAGGGCGGCGCTTGATGCTACAAAAAGAGGCCATAAAGTGACTTTGTATGAAAAGTCGGATGCCCTCGGAGGACAGCTAAAGCACGCAGACTATGTCGAGTGGAAGTGGTCACTTAAAAACTATAAGGATTATCTTATAAAGGAAATAAAAAACAGCGATGTTGTTCTGAAATTGTCATATACCCCCACAAAGGAGGAACTTGAAAAAGAAGGCTATGATGTTGTTATAGCCGCTTGCGGAGCCGTTCCGAAGAAAGCAAATATAGAGGGAGCGGATGATGAAAGGATCTGGGCGCCGATAGACTGCTACGGCAGGGAAGACGAGCTTGGAGAAAATGTTGTAGTAATAGGCGGAGCATCCACCGGTACGGAGACAGCTGCATATCTTGCAGAGAAAGGCCACAAGGTGACTCTTATATCCAGAAAGCCTATGATAGATTATGACAATGTGGCTCATGGTGCGGAGATTTTTACCGAATATGTAACAGGTCATGAAAATATTACCGTTATAACATCGGCAAACACGCTGAAAATAGAAAATGCATCGGAGGTAACTATTGAAGTTTCAAAGGGCGAAGGGAAAAGGCCGATGGGCGGACCTTTTATGCCGGATAAGGATGATGAGGCGGATATTACTGACGGCGAGATAAAGACTCTGCACGCGGACAGCGTGGTATTTTCGGCGGGAGTAAGACCAATGAGCGAAGAATGCGGCAGGTATGCCGGGGCGGCGCCTGAATTTTATGTGATAGGTGACGCAAATATACATACCAATGATATGTGGAAGAGATTTATGCTTCCGGATAAAGCGCCGAAGGTGGGCGGAGATGTTCTTCATGCGACAGCCACAGCCTTTGCGGCAGCAATGAATATATAATGATTGAGAGGATAAAAAAATGTCGAAACAGCAGATACATACAGTAAGGCCTGAAGATAAAATACCGGTTTCCGGAAAGCTATGCTATTCCATAGGATTTGCCGGAAAGGACTGTTTTCAGACGATCACAAATAACTATATAATGATCTTTCTTATGATGGTGGCGGGATTGCCGGGAGCGTTTATCGGAACGATGATGCTTGCCGCCCGCATATGGGATGCTATAAACGATCCGATACTGGGTTCTATAGCCGATCATACAAATACGAGATGGGGTAAATTCAGACCTTATCTTTTCAGCTCCATCCCTATGGCGATAGCTTTTGCCTGCCTTTTCTTTGTGCCGGATTCATTCGGTGATGTGCAAAAGATGGTATATTACACAATAGTGTATGTAATTATGGGGATGTGTTTTACTGTGGTTGAAGTTCCTTATTTCGGACTTGCGGGAGCTATGTCGTTTGATCCGACGGAGAGAGCTACGGTTACAGCATGGAGCCGTATTGCATCAAGGATACCGGCGGCTCTTATACCGGTATTGCTTGCTGCCATAACCACGGCAGTGGGAGATCATGACGGATATTTTTATACTGCCCTTGTTGTGGGTGCAATTGCCATTGTAACTTCTGCGATTGCTTTTCTGGGATGCCGGGAAAAAGCCCTTGTTCATGCCGAACCTTCGGCAAAAAGGCATTCGGGTTTTAAGGACTTCATTAATGTAATAAAAGGAAACAGAGCACTGGTATGTGTTATGATAGTTCAGCTTTTCTTTACTTTTAACACTATTTTATGCGATATGTTAAATCCTTATTATCTCACATATTTCCTTGGCTCACCTGCAATTATCGTGGGAGTCGGTGTGGCAGCGGTTGCCATAGGTGCATGCGTAGGACAGTTTTTCTATCCGTATCTCTCTAATCTTGTGGGAAGCTGCAAGGTTATAATGTTGGCGGGAGCACCGCTTTACTGTATATTACTTATTGTATGCTACTGGGCCGGAAATATTTCACCTGCGCTCTATCTGGTATTTCTTGTGATATTAAATATGGTTACGGGTATTTTGCAGATAAATGTTATAAATCTTGTGTTTGAAATCTGTGACAAACTTGAATATAAAAACGGTGTCAGAGCCGATGCAACGGTATTTGCGATCATTTCATTTCTTATGAAGCTTGCGGCCGGTCTTGCAGCAACAATAGCCGGTATAGGACTTCAGTGGGCCGGATTTGAAGGAATGGGACCTGTAACGATAGAGGTTACGGACCAGATGGCAAGAGCGGTTGCGGTGCTTAGATTTGCCCTTCCGGGAGTTTTATGTTTCGTGTCTTTCCTTGCAGTGATTTTATATCCAATCACAAAAAGTGAAATAGCGGATATCAGACAGGAACTGCAGCTGAGACATGATAACATGTCACTTAGCTCCAATGATAACGAAATATCTTCCTAACAAAAAATATATATGGAAAAGCCGTCACTTTTGGGTGGCGGCTTTTTTGACAACAGATAATTTACGGGCTATTTATTCAGATCCCTAAAGCGCCCCGGTGACAGACCGTAGGCCGCCTTAAAGATGCGGTGGAAACTTTCGGTGCTGCCAAAGCCACATTTTTCGGATACCTGCTGCACATTCAGCCGTCCTTCGCCCAGAAGCCCGGCGGCTTTTTTTAGCCTGGTTTCTCTTATATAGGCTGCCGGAGTCATATTTATATTCTTTTTAAAAAGCGTAATAAGAGCCGGTGATTTAAGGTTTACGACTTCGGCAATGTCGCGTACCGAAAGCATCGGGTCGGCGATATTTTCATCTATATATGAAAGAGCCATACGGTATTTGGATGTTGCCGCAAGCTGATGTTTGTTTTGGGCTACATTTTTCATGTGATTGATAAAATCAATAAGCCAGTCTGAAAGCTCTGTAAAATGTTTGGCATTCATTACGGCTTGTATCATCTCCTCATGAAAGAGTGTTTCGTTAAATCTGAGTCCTCTAAGGCGTAGTTCCTTTGACAGGCTGTCATAAAATTCTCCGAACCCTTTTCTTAGTTCGTCGGTGGAAATATACGGAGTATCTATGAATGTTTTTAAAACTTTATCAATGATAAATGATGTATCCTGACCGGCTATTATAAGGTTTGAAAGCTCTGTTGTGTATCCTGACATATCGTTCTGGATGGGGCTTGGAGCTGAGGCATCGGGACGGTTCATTGAAAAAATACCGTCAGGAGAAAAGTGGTTTTCGAACTGATGAAGAGTAACGAGGGAAAGCAGTTTGTGGTATATGGATGAGAGCAGACTGATGTCGGAAAAAACCTCACTTATATAAGAAAATACATTAATGTCATATTCTTTTTTGCAACGGGAATGTACCTGCATAAGATGCTCGGAAATAATATGTAAAAGCCCCTCTCTTTGAGGCTCCATCAGCCCGTAATGAAACTGGATAAGGGCAACAAGCCTGCCGTCAAGCTCGCAGGGATAGATGGTATAATGTCCGCCGAATATCGACATTACTTCTTCCTGTATAAGAGTATAGGTATAAGAACGCGAATATACATCCATACCTTCATCCTGTGCCTTCGAATGACTGCTGGTCTCTGCAAAAAGCAGGATAATGTAATCTCCGCTGCCGAGGTACATATTATTTACGGAAAAGTATAAAAGCGTACTTTGGTCTATTTCGGCAGAGCAGTGGCACAGCATGCCCATATTGCGTCTTACTATAAGACGGCGCACCAGCTCTTCCTTATCCATTGTTCTGAATTTCTCATCAAGCCGGGTGCATTTCTCTCGTCCTTTTTGGTTCATAAGTATTTACCTCAAAATATAAATGTAGTGTCAATAATTATAATATATGTCAAAAACTTAAAAAAATCAACAAGAGAAAATGACGAAAAAATAGAAAATAATAACAAATATAC
>CAJOOU010000249.1 GCA_905236735.1 uncultured Eubacterium sp.
CATATTGCTGTAGCCGCCTCGAAGAAATCAGCCATCTTCTTGGACGCCGTTATGATTTCCGCATCATATGCAGGAATATTGTATTCCTTTTCATATCTTTCAAGCTTTTCTTTTCTAAGCTCAGGCTGACGGCTTCTTATCTCGTCTAAAAACTCATCCGAAATAACTATGGGAGTAAGATCCGGATCCGGGAAATATCTGTAGTCCTGGGCATCCTCTTTGGAACGCATAGGATGAGACTCTCCCTTGTTATCATCCCATCTTCTTGTCTCCTGAACTACTGCTTCCCCGCTTTCTATGAGGTCAATCTGTCTTTCAGTCTCACCTTTAATCGCATTTGCAATAGCCCTGAATGAGTTAAGGTTTTTCATCTCGGTTCTTGTGCCAAATTCTTCTGTTCCCTTTTCTCTGATTGAAAGGTTTACATCGGCACGCATTGAGCCTTCGTTTAGTTTGCAGTCCGAAGCCCCGAGATACTGGATAGTCTCCCTTAAGGTCTCGAGATATGCAATAACCTCTTCAGCGCTTCTCATATCAGGCTCGGATACAATCTCTATAAGCGGCACACCGCTCCTGTTAAAATCAACATATGAGACATCATCCCACTCGTCATGCACAAGTTTTCCTGCGTCTTCTTCCATATGTATCTCATGTATTCTTACGCTTTTTTCAATTCCGCTTTCCGTCTTTATATCCACGCGTCCGTTTCTGCATATAGGCAGATAAAGCTGGGATATCTGATAGTTCTGCGGATTGTCCGGATAGAAATAATTCTTCCTGTCAAACTTTCCGTATCTTGTGATTTCACAGTTTGTCGCAAGTCCCACGGCAACCGCATATTCAAGTACTTTTTTGTTTAAAACCGGAAGTGAGCCCGGAAGTCCCGTGCACACCGGACAGGTGTGGGTATTCGGCCTGCCGCCGAACTGTGTCGTGCAGGAGCAGAAAATTTTGGTCTTTGTTGCAAGTTCCACATGAACTTCAAGTCCTATGACGGTTTCGTATTCTTTAGACATTTTTCTCCTCCTTTCTAAACTATAGGGTTTCTTTTAAAAGAAACGCCTTTTTCTATCGCAAATCCCGCTTTTATAATATTGTTTTCCTTAAAGCAGTCTCCTATAAGCTGCACACCTATTGGAAGCCCTTTAGAGTCAAGTCCGCATGGCACACTCATTCCCGGCAGCCCCGCAAGGTTTACCGATATGGTGTAAATATCGCCCAGATACATCTTAATCGGATCCGAGAGTGATTTACCGATTTCAGGTGCCGTGGTCGGAGCCGCAGGTCCCAAAATAACATCATACTTTTCAAATGCCTTGTCAAACTCTGCCTTTATAAGAGCCTTCACACGAAGTGCCTTGAGGTAGTAGGCATCATAATATCCGGATGAGAGAACGAAAGATCCAAGCATTATTCTTCTCTTTACTTCTGAACCAAATCCTTCCGAACGGGTCTTTTTATACATTTCGTGAAGACCTTCATAGTCCTCGGCTCTGAATCCGTATTTTACTCCGTCAAATCTCGAAAGGTTTGAGCTGGCTTCCGCAGATGCTATAACATAATATGCCGGTATAGCATAGTCTACAAGGCCAAGGTCGAATTCTTCAACCACTGCTCCTCTTTCTTTTAATATATCCGCTGCCGCAAGAACGCTCTTTTTCACATCTTCATCAAGACCTTCTCCAAAATAACTTGTCGGAATACCAACTTTAAGTCCTTTAACATCTTCAGATAAGGCAGCCGTAAAGTTATACGAATCTCTCTTCATTGATGTTGAATCTTTAGAATCATATCCTGATATTGCCTCAAGTATCGTCGCACAATCCGTGACATCCTTTGCAACAGGTCCAATCTGGTCAAGGGATGAGCCATAGGCAATAAGACCGTATCTTGATACTGTTCCGTATGTAGGCTTTATTCCCGTAACACCGCAAAATGATGAAGGCTGTCTGATTGAGCCACCCGTATCAGAGCCTAATGTATACGGCGCTTCACATGCCGCAACCGCCGCACACGAACCACCGGATGAGCCTCCCGGCACATGAGAAGTGTTCCATGGATTTTTTGTCGGCCCGTAGTAGGATGTTTCCGTGGTAGAGCCCATAGCGAACTCATCCATATTCATCTTGCCCAAAATTACCGCACCGGCATCCTCAAGTTTTTTAACGGCTGTAGCCGTATATGTAGGCCAGTAGTTTTCAAGAATTTTAGAACTGCATGTTGTAAGCAGCTCTTTTGTACACATATTGTCCTTTATTCCGACAGGAACTCCGGCAAGAGGGCCGGTAAGCTCTCCGGAATCAATTTTCATCTGCACCTCACCGGCTCTTTTTAATGCGCCCTGCTCATCCACTGTAACAAAAGCATTTATATCATCTTCGACCTTGTTAATCTGTCTAAGATATGCCTCTGTAGCCTCAAGCACGGACACTTCTTTGTCTTTTATTTTCTTTCCCAGCTCAACGGCTGTAAGCTTTAATATTTCACTCATATTATTCTCCATACCTACCCGATTGTCTTCGGTACAATAAATGCTTCCTCTGTCGCTGCCGGAGCATTCTTTAATGTATCCTCACTGCCATCTGCATTTGTCACTTCATCCTCGCGGAAAACATTGTTTACATCAAAAATATGGCTCATCGGCTCTACACCCGAAACATCGAGTTCATTAAGCTTATCAACATAATCAAGCATCTTGCCCATATCGGCCTTTGCAGCTTCCTTTTCCTCTCCGGACAGGTCAAGCTTTGCCAGAATGCCTACATATTCTATAGTTTCATCGCTTATAATATTCGCCATTGTTTCTCCTTTCGACCTTAGCTACCCGGAATTATCCTAATCTCTTACTTTAATATGCGTCTCCCGCAGCTGCATCTCAGTCACTTCTCCCGGTGCTCCGCACATAAGGTCCTCTGCATTACCGTTCATCGGGAATGCGATAACCTCCCTTATATTCTCCTCATTTTTGAGAAGCATAAGCATTCTGTCTACACCCGGTGCCATGCCTGCGTGTGGCGGTGCACCAAACTGGAAGGCCGTATAAAGGGCTCCGAATTTTTCTTCAAGCACACTCTTGTCATATCCGGCAATCTCAAATGCCTTTTCCATTATCTTCATATCATGGTTTCTTACAGCACCGCTCGAAAGCTCTACTCCGTTGCATACAATATCATACTGGTAAGCAAGTATATCAAGCGGATCCTTATTTTCAAGTGCCTCAAGTCCGCCCTGCGGCATTGAGAAAGGATTATGCGTAAATCCTATTTTCTTTGTTTCCGGATCTCTTTCGTACATCGGGAAATCATTAATGTAGCAGAATCTGTATGCATTTTTCTCGAGAAGATCGAGTCTCTCACCTAATGCTTTTCTGATTTCGCCCGCGCACACAGCCGCCTTTTCTTCTTTATCTGCAATAAAGAAGATTGTATCTCCTGTTTCAAGAGAAGCGAGACTTCTAAACTCTTCTTTAAGTTCATCCGGGATAAACTTGTCGATAGGTCCCTTAAACGAGCCATCTTCAAGCACATCAAGATATCCGAGTCCGCCCATACCTATGCTCTTGGCATATTCCTCAAGCTTTTTATGGAAGGTTTTTGACATATCCGCATGTACCTTTATAGCCCTAACGGTCTTTCCGATAAAGCCCTTGAAGCTGCACTTCTGGAAAAAGTCAGTCATATCAAATATAATAAGCGGATTTCTAAGGTCAGGCTTGTCTGTTCCGTACTTGAGCATAGCTTCTTTATAGCTGATAATAGGATAAGGAGCCTTGGTTACCTCATATCCTTCCGGTGCAAATTTTTCGAAAGTTGCCGAAAGTACTTCCTCTCCCACCTTAAATACATCTTCCTGAGTTGCAAAACTCATCTCGAAATCAAGCTGGTAGAATTCTCCGGGTGAGCGGTCAGCTCTCGCATCCTCATCTCTAAAGCACGGTGCTATCTGGAAATATTTATCAAAGCCCGATGCCATTAAAAGCTGCTTATACTGCTGCGGTGCCTGCGGCAGGGCATAAAACTTACCCTTGAACTTTCTTGAAGGCACAATATAGTCTCTCGCTCCTTCCGGAGATGACGCACATAAAATAGGAGTCTGAACTTCCAAAAATCCCATCTCGGTCATCTTCTGACGCAAAAATGAAATAACCTTAGAGCGGAATACTATATTATCCTTTACCTTTTTATTTCTAAGGTCCAGATATCTGTATTTGAGTCTGACATCCTCTCTTACTTCCTTAGAAGTCTGGATCTCAAAAGGAAGCTGTGCATAGATGTCTCCTTCAACCTTAATCTCATGAGCCTCAAGTTCTATTGTTCCTGAAGGAATCTTAGGATTATATGTCTCTTCGTCACGCTGCTCGATTTCACCAAAAATAGACACTGCCTGCTCTTTGTGAATACCTTCAAGGAGCGATGTATCCCTCATTACCACCTGAAGTTCTCCATACATATCCCTAAGGTCAATGAATGATACTCCTCCGTGGTCTCTGATGTTCTCCACCCATCCGGCTACGCGGATCTGTTTACCTATTAATTCTTCCGTGACCTTATCAATGGTCATATCTCTGTACTTGTTACTCATTTTAAAACTCCTTTTCAATTGTACAAAAAAATCCCGGCATACTTTTACAGTATGCCGGGACGATTAATCAAAATAACCGCGGTACCACCCGCCTTAAATTGCAATATATGCAACTTCTCTTTCAATGCTTAACGCGCATCACTCGTGCTCTCCTACTTTAGTTCAAAGAGCCGGCTCCGGGGTGTTGCCTTTATTATCTCCTTTGAAAAATGCTTTCAGCCGGTGGCATTTTCTCTCTGACAATCTCTGATAACAAGAGTCCCTTTCTCAGCTTTTATCCATATCTATGAAAATATATCATATTTTCCCCAAAGCCGCAAGGGAAAATTTTTCGTTAGATAGCGTAATTGATATTCGGAAACAAAAGTAAGTCTTGTTTAATTTGCCGTCGAATATATTCGGCAAATATTATTATTTATGATATATTATATCCATCAAACAGTGTTATGGAGGTCATTTATGAATCACGATATTTTAAAAGCCGTTATCTATTTACATATTATTCTCTTCATACCTCCTATAAAAGTCTAGGAAATAATCTGAACCTTCCATCCACATACCAGATTCAAAATCGTACAGACATTTACACGCATTTGAACTCAAAAGTCTATTTCTAGACTCTTCTATTGAAATATTATCCTCTGCAGCCATGTCTTCAATG
>CAJOOU010000250.1 GCA_905236735.1 uncultured Eubacterium sp.
AATACCGGAATAAAGATAATAATATATACAAGGCAAAAATCAGTAAGCTTCATACTTTATTTGTCCTCCGTAGTAACACTCCCTCACCTCATTGCCAAAGATTGAAAATACATTTATATCCGATACCTTTTTCACCTGTGCCCTTACAAAATCTCCCTGTGAAAAATAATATCTGCCACTTTCTTCAATCTCTGAAACTATCTCCTCGTTCCCATAATAATCCTTTGACAACTCATATCCCGTATCCGTAAGGGTATAGACGGGCGTTTCTCTCGTTATGTCAACTTCATATACAGCTCCTTTATTTCCTATCGCCCTGATATATCCATCGTACATCTCCTTTGATACAAATCCGGTATTACATATACTGTCTATAAAATACTCTGTCTCGGTAAGCACATATATCTGCCTGAGATTGTCGATTCTCCCATATAAAAAACAAAGGGGCATAAAACACATAATAATAACAGCAATAATAATTGATACCATCTGGGAAAACGCGTTATTCATAATTATCCGTTCCTTTTACCGCATGATCATTTACAATATTTATGTAAACTTTGTCATATCCATTGTTTATTTTATCCGTCATAGTCAAAAGCACCGCCACTGCTGCCGCAAATGCCACAGCCCTTAACCCTAAGGTTATAAATTCCGATAAATTATCCATCACACCTCTTCCTGGGCAAATACCAGCCCTATAACACTGCCGTTGGAGTTCCTTACCACATTGCCGGCAAAACGCCCTGTAGGATTTATGTAGACCGATGTGTTTTGCACATTTCTTGCATCCGTATATTTATTTGCAGTGGTTTTTGAACCAAGTTCTCCTCTGGTTACAGAGCCGCTCTCAAAATTAATGGTGTAATTATAAGCCGCACCCGATGAATTACTCGAGTTTTTTACAAGTATTCCTATAGTCTCACCATCATATTTTCTCAGAACATTTAAAACCTCCGAACCTGATACGCTTGTGCCGTCATACATGGTTAATGACGCATCGGCAAATTCGGCTGTAAGCTCATTTATCTGTCCGGCTCCCGTAGAGGCAGTATCACTTGCCTCCCTTGCTATATAAAACCCCAGACTGATTATTATGCAGGTGATAATAATTCCTGCCGCAAGTATTAGTCCTTTCAAACTGTTTTCCATAAAAAATCTCCTTTCAAAAACTACCTATCTTGTCAAGTCCGTCAAGCACAAACGGAATCACAAGTTTTATAAGTACCACTGCGGAAAAAGGCAGAAAAGAAAGCATCTTCGCAAGAGCAGCTTCGTTTTTCATTGCAAATTCGCCCTCTTCATTAAGTATGGCCATATAATATGCCCTATCTTCTTTTAAATCCGTAAACGCCTCATCCGGTTCCACCCTGTCACAGGCCATAAGCCCCTCAAAAAGATGGGCTATCTTATCGTCCTTTTCTTCTTCCACAAACTCAGCCAATGACTCGGTTCCCTTTTCCTGATATAAGTCCACTGCCTTTTCTATCCGCTTTTTATAGCACACCGAAAAATCCTCCATGTTTTTCAGTATCTCATCCACAGTAATCTTTTTTATTCCGCTAAGTATAAGTATTACTGTCTCAAGGACAAGAATTTCTCCCTTCTTTCTCCCCGCAAACGCATTATGCCTTATTATTACAAAAGCATACGGCACAAAAGAAGATACCGCTCCCGCGAGTATAGCAGGCGCTGTAACCCGGGCTCTGAGTCCCATAGCCTCCCCGCAAACAAAAGCCGTAAGCAAAAATCCTGCTGCCGCCCATAAAAGCCTCCTTCTGTAATACTCAACAAGACCCTCTCCCGTAGCCTCTTCAATAAATACGGATTTTTTCAGACTCTTTGTATAATTGGCATATATAATCTTTCTGATTAAGTCAGAAATCTTCTCATCAGCTTTTTTCATAAATACCGGCACGGATTTTTCCACCCTTACAGTCTCAAATTCTGACGGGAACTCAAGCAGTTGTATAACATAAAAACATACTGAGGTAAAAATAAAAACCATGGCTGTTCCGAAAAGTTCTATCCTGCCCTCGTAATACGGCAGCAGAGAATCCGCAACAGACCTTGCCCACGCCTCTATCGGCCTCATCAAAAAAAACGGCAAAAAACTGATTACCGCAAGCATGGCAAACTCGTTTTTCCTCTTCCTGCCAAGCAAAAGTTCCTCCCTTATGTTTTCCTTTATATAATTGATATTGGTTATAAAACGCGAAAAACCGTTTATCCTTCCGTCTCCGTAATAATCCGTCATCTCGCAAATCATATACAGCTCGGCAAGGTGGGTAGTACTGATATTTCTGACATATTGTGAAAGGTATTCTTCCCTCTCTCCCGATAAGGCATTTTTGTCCATCAGCTCACAGAAAAGATTGCCGTGGTTTGCCATCCTTGGCTGTTTTTCATCCACAGCTCTTCCCAGCGCCTCCTCAAGATCCTTATCAGCAGCAAACGAAGATGTGAGTCTCGTAAGATATACAAGCATTTCCTCTTTTAACTTTACTGCCTCCCTTGAAAAAATGGCATATGTCACATACCTTTGCAAAAGAATAAGGATACATAGGCAAAACACCACATATGAAGCATCCCTTCCTCCAAAAGACATAAGGAAGCCTCCTCCCGCGATAAAGACAGCTATACATATAAAAGCCACACTCACCGTCTTTTTTTCCGCAAGTTCTTCCCTCATAGGATAGATTACGGAATAATACGAATGTATTCTGCTCCTGAAATCAGCAAGAAGTCCGCTCTTTTTCCAGCGCCCATAAAGCCAGGCTCTCATCAAACGCCCTCCTTTCATCTTCATTCATCCATTTTTTCATTTCCTGTATAAGGCCGTCGGACAATAGGTTTACCAACCGGTATTTGCCATCTTCATATCTGATTATCTCATTTTCCCTAAAATATCTGGTGCCGCATTTTCCGGGTATGATTTCCGTGATACTTTCTATATACC
>CAJOOU010000251.1 GCA_905236735.1 uncultured Eubacterium sp.
ACAAATTTTGATTTAAGTAATATTGCAATATTATCTTTACAATGTTATGCTAACACTTGGAAAAAAGGATTGCAATCTATTTGCGATAAGCGGTCAGATTTGGGATTGAGCGGTCAAATTTAGGGATTATGTAAACTAGGGGCGTTATTATATGGAACTTATATTGTTTTATTTGGGACTTGGGGCGGTATTTATTTTTCTAAAAAACATTGTTGGAATAACATTTACAGAAAAAAAATATAGGTATTATATATTTTTAGTAATATCTGTTGCTTGGGGGATATATATTATATTTAAAACTGTTATTTTTCCCGATACTTTTGCTATCCTTGTATTAACAATGTTAATAAGTAAAGAACCTCCTTACATTCCTTTTTGTTGGACATGGATATATACGCTGATAGATTCTATGATTTGTTATACAATATATATTATTGGGGCTGTAATAGGTGGAAATGTTAAAGGCGATATTTGGAAAAACAGTGTAGAAGCTGTTGTATTAATTATATTATCAGTGATATCAATCTTAATGCGAAACCGCGTTGATAAAAACATAATAAAATCTTTGAAAAAGCGCGACTATCTTGTGATATTTATAACCATAGCTGTCAGCTTTGTGCTTTCCGGGGTTTCGTATGTATTTATTACACAGAATATTCTAAGCGCGGGGGTCGGGACGATAGGCAAAGCCCTTATTATTTTCTCACTGTATTTCATTATAGTAATAAGCTCTTTATTTCTTTTGCAAAATTTTAAACTAAAGCATTACAACAGCGTGCTTAACCAAAGGGATGAACTCGGGAGAAAACTGCTGGAACTGGAAAAAAACAACTATGAAATGATGCAGAAAAAAAATGAGGATTTGCGGGCTTTCAGACATGATTATAATGCCCATATTATTGCCATTCGCAAGCTGGCGGAAAAAAACGATTATGAGGAAGTGGACAGATACATAAAGAGGCTTGGTCAAATCAAAGAAAGCACAGAGTATTTTTTTACAAACAATGCAGCAGCAGATGCTGTAATAAACTCTCTTTACGAGGAGGTTCCATCAGGCATTTCCTTTAACGCCGACGGAAGATTTCCGGATAAATTTGAGGTAGATGATATGGATATATGTACTATAGTTTCCAATCTTATGAAAAATGCCATTGAAGGAGTGTTAAATACATGTGATGCAGACAAAAGATTTATATATTTTTCTGTTTTTTCTGATGAGAGTGCAGTTAATCTACATATGGAAAACGCATCACCCGAATATGGTAAAGATATATCGGCGGATATTGTAACTTCTAAAACCGATGTGATTAATCATGGGTGGGGACTTAAAAATGTAAAAAAAACTCTTGATAAATATGGTGGAATTTTAAACATAAAATGTAAAGATGGGGTCTTTCTGGCGGATGCCTATATTCCCTATAGGATAATTGATTGAAACGGAGAAGAATATGAGGATTGGTATTTGTGATGATAATGAAACGGATAGAAAGAACATATCGGATATTTGCAGAAAGCTGGGATATGCTAATGTATACTGCTATGCTTCCGGGAGTGCCTTTTTAAACAGCGATGCACCTTCTAATACCGATGTGGTGTTCCTTGATATTGATATGGCGGAAATGACGGGACTGGAAGTAAAAGAAATCATGGAAAGGGAAAACTACCACACATATATTATTTTTTGTACATCCCATAACGAACATATGCCTGATGCATTCGGCAAAAATGTAATATCTTTTATTACGAAACCTTACGAGGAAAAATCAATTGAATATAATCTGAAAAGGGCTGCTTCATTCAGCAGGAAATTTGCAGAAATATATATAGATGGAGAATGTGAAATCTGCAAAAATATTTTGTTTATAAAGGCTGAAAACGGTTATTCGGTGTTCTATTGTGCATCAGGCAGACAACTGCTCAGTCGTAATTCTGTAAAAAAATGGGGCGAGGAACTGAAAGGAAAAGGATTTGCACTAATTTCGCGGTCAATGGTTGTAAATCTGCATCATTTTCTTATGGTGAAAAATGAAAGGACACTTGTACTAAAAGACGGAACAGAGCTTTCAATAAGCAGAAGGTATATTAAAAGCTTTATGCAGAATCTCAGGGAGTTTTTGTTTGATATGTGATGAGCGGACGGAAAATCGGATTGCGAAAGTCCGCTTTACACCGGGTCTTAGAGATAGTATAATTCACTATTATGAGTGTAGAAGAAAATCAGAAGGAAGAGTTTATCCGTGAAAAAATAAAGGATAAACCTCTGGACAAAAAGTCTATAATAAAAAAATGTGTGTTGGCACTGGGGCTGGGGCTCATTTTCGGAGGCTCAGCCGCGGCTGCGTATCTTGGGGTAAATACTCTGGCGGAAAAAACAGGCAGATCAGAGCAGGAGAGTTTTGTGCTCGGTGAGAGCGGAGATGCAGCTGCCGGGGAAACGGAAGAAAGTGAAGATACTGCCGAGGTAATAGTCGAACAACAGCAGCTTGAGGTGTCGGATTATCAGAAACTGCAAAACAAGATTTATGCCATAGGCAAAAAAGCCAATAAATCCATAGTGACAGTAGTAGGCAGAGAGAGTGATACGGATATTTTTGATACGGATTATGAAAGTGAGAATATCACCTCCGGTCTTATTATAGGTCAGTCTTCGGGAAAAATAATAATACTTACCTCATATAAAGTCATAGAAGAAGCCTCGGATATACAGGTGAGATTTGTGGACGATTATGCGGCAGCAGCTGAATTAATCAATTATGACAGGGTGACCGGACTTGCTGTTATAAGCGTTACATACAGCGATTTGCCGGCTGAAACGACGGAAAGAATATCAACAGCAACTTTGGAAGTGAGTTCTGCCGTAAGCCAGGGTGATGTGGTTATAGCAGCCGGAAGTCCTCTTGGAAGTGTATATTCAATCCTTTTTGGCTCGGTGACATCGGTATCGAATGAGGTTAGTCTGGATGACTGTGTCTACACAGTTTATATGACCAATATGCTTGGCAACGCAAACAGTAGCGGCGTTCTTATAAATCTTGACGGAGAAGTTGTCGGAATTACACTTATGCAGACAGCATCAGCGGGAGAAGATAATACGCTTACCGCAATACCGGCGTCGGAACTTAAGACTCTTATTGAAAAGCTTTCAAATGACGAAGATACTGTGTATCTTGGCGTAAAAATTTCTACGGTTACAGATGATATTGCGGAAGAATACGAAATCCCGAGCGGAGTATATGTAAAATCCGTTGAGAAGGATTCTCCTGCTTTTGAAGCCGGATTACAGACCGGAGATGTAATAGTGGCAATAAATGATACTGAGATAAGTTCGGCAGAGGATTATATGGAATACCTTGCCGGCAAGAAACCCGACCAGAATATTGCGATTACCATAATGCGTCAGGGGAAAAACACATATAAAGAAATAAGTTGCAGTGCGAAACTGACAAAACTTGAATAGTTGGAGAAAAAGATGAAATATATAAAGGATTTAAAAGAAGGCGAGAGAGTAGGCGGTATATATCTTGTAAAGTCAAAGCAGAATGCTCTTACAAAGGCGGGGAAACCATATGAAAATCTGGTTTTGCAGGATAAGACCGGAACCATTGATTCCAAAATATGGGATGTGGGGTCTCCAGGGATAGGTGACTATGATGAGCTCGATTACATAGATATAGTTGGAGATGTGACATCATTTCAGGGACAGCTGCAGCTTAATGTGAAAAGGGTAAGGCGGGCTCAGGAGGGTGAGTATGAGCCTTCCGATTATCTGCCGGTCAGCAAATATGATATAGAAGAAATGTATGCAGAGTTAAAGGCACTTATCTCTTCAGTGAAGAATGAATATCTGAAAAAGCTGCTTAATTCATTTTTTGCGGATGAAGAATTTGCGAAGATATTTAAGAACCATTCGGCAGCAAAGACAATGCATCACGGCTTTGTGGGAGGACTATTGGAGCATACGCTTTCTGTCGCTAAAAATTGCGAATTCTTTGCCGGTCGATATGAAATTTTAAACAGGGATCTTCTGATTACGGCTGCACTTTTGCATGATATAGGAAAGGTTGATGAACTGTCTGCCTTCCCGGCAAATAATTATACAGATGATGGACAGCTTTTGGGGCATATTGTAATAGGAACCGTAATGATAAAGGAACATATCAGGATGATTGATTCATTCCCTGCCAAACTTGAGAGTGAGCTTACGCATTGTATATTGGCACATCATGGAGAACTTGAATTCGGCTCACCAAAAAAACCGGCTCTTGTAGAGGCTATAGCACTTAGTATGGCTGACAATCTTGATGCAAAGATGGAAATGTTTACAGAGGCATTCTCAAATGTTGCGGCCAATGATTTTGAATGGCAGGGATATAACAGAGGTCTTGAGTCAAATGTAAGAAGGACTTCGGAATGGTAAATATGAAGAAAAACGATTTAGTCAGAATTACAATTTCAGATATGGGAATTAACGGGGAAGGCATCGGTAAAACCGATGGCTTTCCCTTATTTGTGAAGGATGCCGTTATCGGGGATGAGATAGTGGCGAGGATAACGAAACTTAAGAAAAATTACGGGTTTGGCAGGCTCGAGGAAATTATAATCAAATCGCCGGTAAGGTGTGATGCGCCGTGCAGGTTTGCAAGACAATGTGGCGGTTGTCAGCTTCAGGCTCTTAA
>CAJOOU010000252.1 GCA_905236735.1 uncultured Eubacterium sp.
AATACATCCGGCGAAACAGATATTTGCAAAAGACAGGATTACAAGATATGAGTTGGGCAATATTTTAAAGAGCAGATGTTGGGATGAAAAACTAAGGGAGATTGTGGAAATAGATGCTGATACTAAAAAGCTTTCCGACAGATATGCTTATGTACATGTAAAATGCATGGATGATTCGGTGGAATATATTGAAACGGATTATTTCCCGGAGACAATAAAGGAACTGGATTCGTTTTTGCGGTTGTGCTCGACAAAATGATAAAGATAATATAAAATGATAAATAATAATAAAGAATGATAAAAATAATAAAAATTGATAAATACTGTGGAGAAAGTATATGAAAAAAAATCCATATACGCTGGTTTTTGGAAAAGAACCGGCACAAACAATTTCAAGGGCGGCGCAATCTGTTGAAGTGACAGAAATGTTCTCGGAGACACCATCACCACAGCAGGTGTATATGATTACAGGTCTTAGGGGAATGGGAAAGACTGTTTTTATGACTGAGATAGCTGCGGAACTTGAGGCAGATAACAGATGGGTTGTTGTGGAACTAAGCTCATCATCGGATCTGTTAAGAGATTTTGCGGCTCATTTGGCAAGTGAAGATGCTTTTGCCCGAATATTTCAAAAGGCAAAAATTAATTTGTCTTTTTTTGGAATAGGACTTGAAGTATCAGGAACAGTACCGATTACAAATATACAGGTAGCGCTTACGAAGATGCTTGAGAGTCTGGGCAGGCAGGGGAAAAGAATTCTGGTATGCATTGATGAGGTTATCATAACAGAGCATATGATAGAGTTTGCCAGTATTTTTCAGATTTTTATCAGACAAAATCTGCCGGTTTATCTGCTTATGACCGGTTTGTATGAGAATATTAACAATCTGAGGAATGAAAAAAATCTCACATTTTTATACAGAGCGCCGCGTATAGAACTAAAGCCTCTTAATATTGGTATAATAAGTGAAAATTACAAAAGGAATTTTAATCTGAATGATGAAAATGCGCTTCTTATGGCAAGACTTACCAAAGGATATTCTTTTGCTTTTCAGGTAATGGGGTATTTTACATGGAGATATGATGGAGATTACGAAAAAGCACTGCCTGAAGTTAAGGCATACCTTGATGATTATGTGTATGATAAAATCTGGTCCGAACTTTCGGGTAAAGATCGCCGTCTCTGTTATGGAGTAGCCAAATCAAAAACGGGAAAGGCAAAGGAAATAAAAGAAATTGTTTCTCTGGCGGACAATGTATATAGCCCATATCGGGACAGGCTGCTTAAAAGAGGTGTTCTTACATCCACAGAACATGGATATGTGGCATTTACTCTGCCTTTCTTTGATGAATATGTTATAAGAAACTATGTAGAACATAATGCGTTGTGAAGGTCGGATTTATGTAATTGCCATAGTCAAAAGAGGTATTTACAACTATAGAGTTGTGAATACCTCTTATTTTTTTGTTTGAGTAAAAATATCCGACTTGTTATGATTAATGTAACGAGCGATACGTAAATACCGCAAAAAAGGAGAAGGAGGAAAAAATGTCAGAAAAGTATACGACTGAGCAGCTTGTTCAAAGATTCGAAGACCAAAGAGCTATCAAAAATCTCATGGGCAAGTATGCAAATCTCGTCATCTTGAACAGAGAGGGCGAGATATTTGAAAAATTCTGGAGCAAAAACGAATCTGACCTTTATCTGGGATTTAACGACGGCTCATATAAAGGTAAGGATGCAGTAAAATCCTATTACGATGCTGAGGTTGAAAGAACCGCACTTGTAGGTAAACTTCTGCAGAAAAGATTTCCGGAGCAGCTCGGAAATCTCACGGATGATGAATTATACGGCATAGGACCGTTTAAGGTAAGACCTCTTGCGTGTCCTGTTATCGAAGTTGCGGGAGACGGAAAGAGTGCTAAAGGACTCTGGCACTGTCAGGGAGCATATAATAATGTGGAAAGTGCAGGGCCTGTAGCGTATTGGACATGGGGATATTTCGCAGTTGACTTTATAAAAGAGGGAGATGACTGGAAGATATGGCATCTTTTATATGTAAATGATGTTGATTCGTATTGCGGAGTAAGCTGGGGCAAACCTTACGAAAAATACCCGGATCTGCCGGAATTTGCTCCTCTTAAGGATTTTAAATATCCGGCATACAGTAAGGAAAAATGCATAAGGGAAATATATTCTCCCAAAAGAAAACTCACGCCGGCGCCGCAGATACCAATGCCCTACGAGAGTTTTAAAGATACATTTACCTACGCGATATAAAGGAGGCAGTCAAAATGAAAAAAGAATATACAGATGATGAGCTTATCCGCCGCGTATGGGATGTGGAGGAGATTAAAAAGCTTGTAAACAAAAGAGTTTACTATATGGCAAATGAATGGAGACAAAAGGAGCTTGATGAGCTCTGGGTGTCGGCACCGGAGTATAAAAAGACAGCATCTTTCGGCCGCAACACCGGATACTATGTGGGTATGGAAGAAATTAAAAAGTATTATGTAGACCATCACCTTGACATAAGAAAAAAACAGCTTAAGGATATTGCTGCAAACTGCAGCGATATCAAAGAGTCGGAGGAAAATCTGCATATAGGCTGCCTGGTTAATCATCCCGTATCTACGGGACTTGTAGAGGTGGCAGGAGACGGAAAGACTGCTAAGGGACTCTGGTATTCGATAGCTCAGGAGACTACCGCCAAACCGGATGGCACTGCAGAGGCTCTCTGGATGCCGGGGAAACTTGCATTTGATTTTGTCAAAGAGAGTGGTGGGTGGAAAATCTGGCATGTAGTAGATGCTACAGACCTTGTTTCGGAAGCCGGAGAAGATTATTCAAAGCAGGAGATTTATCATAACTACGAAACAAATCCTGTTGATATTGAATTTGGCGAACCTACAATAAAGGTACTTACACATAACACCGACTTTAACTGGTGGGATGATTATCCGGGTATGCCGGTGCCGTATGAGACTTGGTCTGATGAAATCAGTTATGGACCGGAAGGGTTTAAGAGACCGGAAAATTACGGTCATAATTCCAAAGAAGGAGGTAACTGGAGATGAGTAATAAAGATTTAAGCTTGCATGAGCGCATCAGAAATGCTGCAGCCTCCATTGAAGTGGAAAATGTAAAAGCGCGTCATACATATTATCACGGACGGGCGGATGCTACCGGAGAATGGGCAAATATATGGTCGAAATCAGAAGAGTGCTCGTGGGCACATGCCTTCGGAAGAATGAGAGGCTTTGACCAGGTATGGTATGGCTCTGTGGCTCAGTACGACAAGATGGCTATGGAAAATGCCATTGAAATGATGGACATATATCCTGAAACAACGGGTAAGGACCCGAGACCGTTAATGGAGGCTTCGGTGCATACTCTTGTCAC
>CAJOOU010000253.1 GCA_905236735.1 uncultured Eubacterium sp.
ATTGTCCAGAACATATCTCATCTTGACATAGTTTTTGTTGGGCTCTACCCCGTTATTTCTGATGTTATCCCAGTGGAACACATTGTAGGGGTCAAGCAGGTAAGGAAAGGCCACGCAAAACACTATACACCCAAATGCATATATAATTGTCTTCTTCAAAAACTTTTTCATAACCATGTCCCGCTAAAACTGAAAGTATACAAATTCTGTCTCTCCTTCTGCCATAAGCAAAACTATAGCAAGAAGCATCGCTATATACACCGCGTGGCGGTGCCATTTCCCCATGGATGATATTTTCATTATAGGGTCTGTTTTAAGCGCTGCCCTGTCATATACATAAAGCACTACCGTGGCAACTGCCGCCCCCAAAAGTCCGGCAGAAAAAGCTCCGGTGTTATTCGCAAAATAAGATGACAAGTCCGCAGGGCCCGTTACAGCATTTACAAGGACATATCCCGCGTCTTTAAAACTTTCTGCCCTGAAAAACACCCACGCAACGCAGGCAAACAAAAACACTCCCATCCGTTTAATAAAGCCGGGAAGCCTGATTTTTATGTGCCTTTCCGCTATCCGGGCGACTCCGTGCAGTCCTCCCCAGAAAATAAATGTCCAGCTTGCACCGTGCCACAATCCGCTTAAAAGAAAGGTGATTATAAGGTTTACATCCCTTTTGACCTCCCCCTTTTTGTTACCTCCAAGCGGTATATAAACATAGTCCTTAAACCAGCTCGAGAGAGAAATATGCCACCTGGACCAAAACTCCTTTATGCTCTCCGAAAAATACGGACTTTTGAAATTGGTCATAAGGTCTATTCCCAAAAGTTTTGCAGAGCCTATCGCAATATCCGAATATCCCGAAAAGTCACAGTATATCTGAAGTGAAAACATAAATATCGCACACAAAAGCTCAAATCCGCTGCTACCCGCCAAATCCGAATATACCGCATCCACAAATACTGCAAAATTGTCGGCTATAACGAGCTTTTTAAAAAACCCCCAGGTCATAAGTTTAAGCCCATATGTTGCTTTTTCGTACGAGAATACTCTCTCCTGCTTTATCTGTGGCAAAAGCCCCGTGGTTCTTTCTATGGGGCCTGCAACAAGCTGCGGAAAAAAAGAGATGAATGCCGCATATATTCCAAAATGATATTCCGCCCTTGCCTGCCCTTTGTATACATCTATAATATAGCTCAATGTCTGAAAGGTATAAAAAGATATTCCCACCGGTAAAAGCAGTTTCAGTGTCACAGCCTCCCTTCCCGTCAGCTGCGAAATGCTCTCTGATACAAAATCGAAATATTTAAACACAAACAGCGGCATAAGGCACATTATCACCGATAAAGCCAAAACCGCTTTTTTAATCTCAGGTTTCCTTTCAATAATAATAGCCGCAAAATACGAAACCATTGTCGCAAATATAATAAGCCCGAGATATTTTGCATTCCAGCTCATATAAAAATACCAGCTGAATAAAAGTAGTATGCTCCACCTGTATTTATGCGGCAGTGCCCAGTGAATCACAAATACAACCGGCAAAAACACCGCATATGAAATCGAATTAAAAAGCATCCCTCTCCCCCAAATGACTATCTGTAATACGGTTCGTATTTCTCCGCATAATTATATATATGATAACGGCTGCCTATGCCCGACTGTTTCGGGTCTACATTTCTGAGGAAAAATCCTATAATATGGGCATTAAGCTGCTCAAGGCGCCGCACCGTATTTTCTATCTGTCCGATACGCGAAAATCCCGCCCTTGAAACAAGTATATATCCATCTACCGTCTCCGATAAAACGGCGGCATCTATAACATATTCAAGAGGCGGTGTATCAATTATTATAAAATCAAAATGCTCTCTCAGCCTTGCAAACATATCCTTAACCCTCGGTGTCGACAAAAGCTCCGACGGATATGAATAAGATGTGCTTGTAGCAAGCACATTAAGAGGCATATCCTCAAACCTTACCACATCAAAATACTCCGCCCTCTCATAAATATAATCTATGAAAGACGGATTGTCCTTTATATGAAGATAATTTCTTACCTGTGGTTTTCTAAGGTCCATATCTATGAGCAGAACATTGCAATTATTCTGGGCAAGCGACATGGCGATGTTTATGGCAGAGAGAGTCTTTCCCTCTTCGGGCTTTGAACTCGTTACCACAAACACTTCGCATTTGCCCGGGCGTTTTTCCTTCATAAGGTTTACCCTTGCCGCCCTGTATGCCTCCGATATGACAAAGGGCATATTTGACGATATTATAAGCTCGTCTATATTGGTCTCGCGGTTTTTCTCTCCGGTAAAATCATAGGGTATTATACCCACAATCGGTATGTCAAACCTCTCCATAAGGTCCGTTTCATCCCATATCCTGGTGTCCAGAATAAAGAGAGCCAAAAGAAAAGCCACAGCTATCATAAGTCCTCCGACACCGCCGTAAATGGTGTATTTTAAAATGGGGCGGCTTGTTGGATGAGCGATTGTACCCGAATCAAGGATTTCAACCGAACCGGCCTTTACCACCTTCGTGATAAAGGCCGGAGCCAAATCCTGCAGACTTTGCGATATATCGAGAGCCTCATCCGCACTTTCCCTCGTTACCGTGACCTTCAAAAGTTCTGTTGAATTAACAGGAGAGGTTGTAATGGAACTCTTAAGCTGACCTGTCGTCAAAGAATACTGAGGCAGGTCATCTACCACATCCTCCATAAGCGAATCGCTTGTAAGGATAGCGCTATAAGTATTAAGAAGGCTCTGAGAGGCATTAAGGTCTCCTATTGAAATGCTCTCAGAGTCTGTTCTTCCGGTATTGTTATATACATACATAGAGAAAGACACATTAAAGCTTGGTTCAATGAAATAAAATGTTCCGCCGAGACCTACTACGGCCCCAAGCAGCACTACGATTATTATTCCCCAGATTCTTTGCAAAATAAATGTCAAAAAATCCTGCATTGAAAATACCATAATGCGTCTTCCTCCTTTCGTAAGTATTTAGTTTTAAACGATGCGACTGTCTTTACTTTACCGTCACCTTTGTCTTAACTGTCTTGGTTGTTCCATCAGTAAAGGTCACCTTGATTTTAATATAAGCCTTTCCCTTTTTCAGAGCTTTTATCTTGCCCTTGGAATTTACCCTTACCACCGTCTTTTTCGTAGATGAATATTTAACAGATTTTACGACTGATGAGTCGTATCCGCTCTTAAGCTTTATCTTCGCAGTCTTACCCTTCTTTATGCTGACAGATGCCTTTGCCGCTTTTATAAGGGCTTTAGCCTCGCTTGAAACGGTTGTCGCCTCACTGCTTTCATCCGATGATGTATCGTCTGCCGTACCCGTAGCAGTACCATCCGATGTCGTATCCGAACTAACCTCAGACGAATCGGTGCTTTTACCGGACGACTCCGAGCTCTCATCCAATGAATCCGAACCCGAATCAGAGCTGCCTGTGCTCTCATCCGATGCATCAGCAGTCTTATCCGAAGCACCTGAATCGCTCGATGACGAGCTGCTTGAACTTGAAGCGGCAGAGCCCGAGCCCTTTGTGCACCTCAGGCTGAAAGTCGATTTCAATGAGCTGTCAAGCACGATCACATCATACCAGCTGTCGGTAAGCATTGTAAGCCCTGTTTTTTTGACGGATATATCTCCATTCGAGGCAACCATATAGTCCCCGGAAAAAAGTTCCAGCTCTTCCCCTGAGTCCTTCGTCAATACCACAACATAAACACTGCTTGCTCCGCTTGAGGTCTTAATTGTTAAACCAAAGACTCCGTCCGCAACCGTATAACTTTTAATCGTATGCGCAGAAGAAAGTTCTACATTTTTTATGTCGCTTGCCGCCGATACATCAAATCCGATTGATGCAACGACTATCGCAAAAGCCGCGATAAAAGCGAACGCTTTTTTTAATCTTTTCATAAGCTCCGGCCTCCCGCAAATATCTTAGAGAGCTTTAAGATATGCATCGGCAACTATAATATAATTCTTTGATGAGCCCGATGATGAATCAAGGGCATCATCTTCTATATAGTATCCGTTTGCTATATTAAATACCACGAGATATGTTTCTCCGTTTACATTCACCGTCATACTCTCCGGAAGAAGAGGAAGAAGTTCTACTCCGTCGCCCTCTTTTTCTATCTGGTTCATGCAGCTGTCCATTACTGCCACCCAGTCCGTAACAACAGCATCATGATCATAATCGTATACCGAATGGTCATCTGTCTCTATCCAGTCCTTTACCTCAGTAATCGTGCAGTTTTTGTTGTCAAATTCATAGTATTCCGATGAAGATGCAAGTGCTTTCTTTCTGGTTTTGTACTCGCTCTTTGAAAGCACCTCAACTATATTTGAATACTGAAGCGAAATATTTGCGCTCGCATCTGCGCTTTCCATAAACGAAAAGCTGAGATTGAGGTCATAGGTCTGTCCATAGAAATAATCACTTACTCCTGCCGTATCCTGCGGAGCCGTGTTGTCCGTAAACTGCATTACCACTTCCAGATCCCCTAGTCTGTTTGCATAGTCCGCTTCCTCGGCGTTTTTCTGTTCTTCGGTTACCTGGGATGCGTCTCCTGATGCCGAACCCTTACCGAACATGCCCGTCATCTTTGCAAAAAATACCGCGAGGCATACAACGATAAGCGCAATAAGTATAATTATTACAACAATGTTTCCCTTGCCGCTGCCTCCATCATCGTCATCAAGCGATGTATCATCGTATTTTTTCGGAGAATTATCCGCGCCCTTTACCGGCTCACCCTTAGGCGCGTCCCCCTTCCTGCTTGTGACCTTTTCCCAATCTGCATCATCAGATGCATTTTTCATAAGTTCGTCATCCTTGTTGTACTCAACCATACTTTGGTCCTCCTTTTTCATGACTGCTGTCTCCTCGGCCGCACTTGTTTCCGGCTCCTTTATGTTTGCTATCTCTTTGATTTCTATATTTTCATCCCGCATGCCGCCGCGCCTTTTCAGACTCTTTGTGGCTCTGCCCCTGTCCTGCGAATTTATCTCCATAATCTCTCCTTCATACCGTTTACAGTCTTTTTACAGAAGTATTCCGGCAATAAATCCGGAAGCCACACTGCCTATACTGCCAAAGGTGGTAAGTATGCTGAAAATACCGGTGCCTGCTGCAACTATTCCCAGCAGCAGACTTGCCACTACCAGCCATCTGTTGGTCATCACTTCTTTCTTCAGTCTGCGCACAGCATCATTTGCTCTTGCCGCAACTCCCTGTTCTATATCAGAATTGAGTCCCGAAAGGATGTTGTCCACCTCGTGGGTGTACTGCCTGAGCTGCTCACTTATATTGTCATTTTGCTTTTTTGACTCATCTGCAAGTGTGGACTGTATGTGGTAGTAAACAGAAAGAAGTTCTTTATGTGTATTTTCATTTATGGATTCGGGAATTTCTTCTTTTATCCTTTCAACAACCTTTTCCGCTATTGCCTTATAATCCTCCTCGCTAAAAGTCACCTTCTGCTCAGCTGCTATTACCTGTGGAGCGGGTGCGGGCTGCTGAATGGGCCAGGCGCTCTGAGGAGTCTGATATGTTGGCTGCGTATATGCAGGAGCCTCATAAGGAGTCTGCTGCACGGCCGGGATTGCGTAGCCGGACTGCGCACCGTTTGGATATGTGCTCTGCTGCGTGCCGGGATAGGGCTGCTGCCCTCCGGGCAGATTATTGGGCATAGTGCCCTGTATAATATTGCTCTGAGGCTGATACGAACCTATAGATTCAGAATTAATATATGAGATGTTCGCATGCGAAGCCGCTCCCTGCGCCACAGCGCCTGCCGGGTTCTGATTTACTATATTTTGAAAATCGTCCAGTTCTGAAAGAATCTCGGAAAGTGCCTTGAGCTGCTCCTCCCTCCTGCTATCCTGATTTGATTTGTTTTGTGGTCTCTGTAAAATTTCAGCCAACTTTATTTCCTCCCCAATTTCATTGGTTTCCATAATTTAAATGCGTGTTGACATAATCGCACAAAATGGTATATCATATCAATGTAATTATATGGCATTTCAGACAATTTAGCAACATTATATAAAGATTTTTATTTTACACGGCATTAATTTGAATTCCCTATAAAAAGTTCCATTATGTCTTTCTTCAGAAAGGAGGTCCTTTATGATATCTATATCAAATAACGATAAACAACAGATATTGCATAAAACTCCCCCTGCTTCTGAAAACGCTTCTCCGAAAGGTCACATCAAAAGGCCTTATCATTTTTACCGCTTTTTTTTAACGGAAAACTACACCGAAGAAATACCTAACGAAGATATATCCGAATACACAGACGAAACAAAAGAAACCGCCGACACTCCCACATCTGATAATACCGCTGAACCTTCCAAAGACTTTGATCTTCCTGATGATTTTGATCCACTCAAAGACTTCGAACTTCCTAAAGGATTCGATTTTAACAGCGGATTTGACATTACTAAAGGATTTAATGCTTCTAATAAATTTGACTCTTCTAATGACCTGCGCCCACTTAAAGACTTTGACTCGCCTAAAGGTTTTGACCCTCTTAAAGGCTTTGACCCTCTTAAAGGCTTTGACCC
>CAJOOU010000254.1 GCA_905236735.1 uncultured Eubacterium sp.
CGCTCGCTACCTTGTGATGAATGGCGATAAATTAAATAAAAATTTAATAGACGTACCCCGAGAAGTAGACAACGAGGTGGCAGTTAGAAAGCTCAGATTCCTGGGCAAAGATCTCGATGTCCTAACTCCTGAGCAGGAAGCATACCTTAACGCTTCACTTTAACAACAGGTATGACAATGGATAAACTGAACAAACGTGCTGTAGGCAGCGTATATGAACAGTCTGCAGCACGTTTTCTTAAAGATAAGGGATATTCTATCCTCGAAATGAATTTCAGATGCCGTTTCGGTGAAATCGATATTATAGCAAAAGACGGTTCCGTCTTAGTGTTTGTCGAAGTAAAATACAGAGCAAGTTCCGGCAGCGGTTTTCCTTCCGAAGCCGTCAATTACAGGAAACAATCCACCATCTGCAAAGTAGCTGACCGATACATGCTAAAGCACGGACTTTATGATAATACTCCGTGTCGCTTTGATATCATCTCTGTTCTGGGGGATGAAATCCGTCACATAGAAAATGCATTTGAATATATAGGCTGCGCCAGGTGATATCACCCAATCATCCGATGCATTCTACTTTCCCACCTCTTCATCCATAAACATCAAAGCAGCATCAAAATATTCGTCTGCACTCTCAGATATATATGATAACTCTTCATCCGTGAGAGAACGTACCACCTTGGCCGGAGATCCCAAAACCAGGCTTCTGTCAGGTATATCCTTATTCTTGGTAACCATGGCGCCGGCTCCTATAAGGCATTCCTTTCCCACATGAGCTCCATCCAGGACTATACACCCCATACCTACAAGTGTCCCATCTTCTATGGTACAGCTGTGTAATATTGCACTGTGGCCTACGGTTACTCTGTTTCCGACAACGCACGGAATACCTGCCGACACATGTATAACGCAATTATCCTGAATATTGGAGTATTCTCCTATGGTAATGTTGTCAACATCACCTCTTAGTGTGGCATGATGCCAGATACTGGAATTGTCGCCTATCACACAATCTCCAAGCACATCCGCACTTGGAGCTATATATACATTGTTTCCTATCTTTGGTTTTTTTAACATAGCCTTACAAACCCTTCCCCAAATATATTGTGATAAAACAAAAGGGGAATTTCTCTAAGTGAAATCCCCTCTATCATATACCTATATGAGATTAATATCTGATTTCTTATGATTCTCCTTCCACAAAGCTACCAATCGTAATAAGATCAAAGCCCGTGAAAATGATGAAAAATGCCACCATAACGCCTAACAATGCTGCGCCAAACAACGGTTCGGATAAACAAAAACCACCGACTAACACAAGCAGAATACCGGAAATTATTCCCAGAGCCGCTCCCTTTCCTTTGGCCTCCTTTATGGATTTGATTGAAAAGATAATTGATATAATGCCGCGCGCAACGGAAAATATAGCCACAAGGATAAGAATAATCGTATCCGTAACAAATGATGCGGCGGGTGAAGCCATAAGGAAAAATGCAATAATTATCCCGATTATGGAAAGCACAAAATTTGGTCCATACGCCTTAACGGAAGCGCACCCGATAACGGTAATGATACTCCAAATAAGCAATACCATTGCAAGAAGCGTGCTGAGCCCCAAAAACGCAATCAATGGCGTAAACAGGGTTGAAAACCCGCATATAACAAGAATAATTCCAAGAATAATAGATACAATAGCCATAAAAAACCTCCTATTTTTCACAAAAACTCCCAAAAATGTTTCTCGGATCTGCGCTGTGTATTATGTGCACGGCAAACCCACAAAATCTCATTAGATATACCATGTTTACATTATGTTGTCAAGATATTTTCCTTCATTAAACTTTTATTTATCCTTCATTAAATTTTTAACCACTTCGTAAAATCCCATTCTTATGACAACCGATACGAAAAACATGATAGAATCATGATAGAATAATAATCTAATGAGATTTTCATCACACATAAAGGAGGCATAAAATATGTATTATACTTTCCCGGAATACTATGATGATTTCAAGTGTATAGGCGATAAATGCACCTTCAACTGCTGCAGAGGATGGATGATAGAAATAGACGATGAGACACTTGAAAAATACAAAAAAGA
>CAJOOU010000255.1 GCA_905236735.1 uncultured Eubacterium sp.
AAATATTACGGTAATGCTGTCGGCAAAATGCCTGGAAATATCAGGTGACGGTGTAACGGTTGATGACGGCTCAAAAAAAGTAATAGCTGCAGATACCGTGGTGGCGGCTCTTGGAATGAAATCAAATTCCACAGATACTCTTGAAACTATGGCAAAATCTGCCGGAAAGAGTTATTATGTAATAGGTGATGCAAAAAAGGCGCGGAAGATATTTGATGCCATTGATGAAGGCTTTATGTGTGCCATGAATTTATAAAGGGGGTATTCACTTATGAATCCATATTATCCAAAACTTTTTGAACCTATTACGATAAACGGACAGAGGTTTAGAAACCGCATCTGGTCGGCGCCCAATATGATGTCTCATATGGGATATGACGGCAGGCCGGATGACTCGATGATAGATTATTACAGGGAAAAGGCACTCGGTGGCTGCGCCGTTGTTACAGTCGGAGATACGGCCATAGACAGGCAGCACGCTGCAACAAATCCGAGGTCATATGCCTGTAATGAAGAAAATATGCCTAAAATAGCCGAGCTTGCAAAGGCCATACACGAGGGCGGAGCCATAGCTTCGCATGAGATAAATCACGGCGGAAGAGTGGCATTAAAAGAAGCCAATTTCGGAGATGACTCATGGGTGGCATGGGGACCTTCTGATGAGACAAGATGGGACGGACAGAAGGTTCACGGTATGACAAAGGAAGAACTTGAACTTGTCGCCGATCACTACGCCGATGCAGCAGAGCTCATAAAGGGAGCCGGTTTTGATATGGTGCTTATCCATGGCGGACATGGCTGGCTGCTGGACCAGTTCCTTTCTCCTTTATACAATAAAAGGACGGATGAGTTCGGGGGAAGTCTGGAAAACAGAGCCCGTTTTCCTCTCATGGTCATAGACAGGGTAAGAGAGCGGGTCGGAAAGAGATTCCTTATAGAATACAGGATGAGTGGAAGCGAAGAAATAGAAGGCGGTCTTTCCAAAGAAGATGGTATAGAGTTTGCCAAAATGATAGACGGCAGGGTTGATATTATTCATGTTTCGGCCGGAATGGATACTGAGCCCGAGCAGGCTGTTCATACCCATCCCACAATGTTTTTGCCGCACGGTGTAAATGTGCATTATGCCGCGGATATTAAGGCGGCGGGAGTTAAGACACCTATAATAACCATAGGAGCCATATCTTCTCCCGATTTTGCGGAAAAGATATTAGAGGAGGGCAAGGCTGATATTGTCGCACTTTCCAGAGCTCTGATTGCAGATCCGTACTTCCCCAATAAAGCAAAACATGGGCAGAGTGAGGATATTATTCCATGTTTAAGATGCCTTGACTGCCTTGCGGGACTCCATGAGGGCAAGTGTCTGAGCTGTGCGGTTAATTCAAGGACTGCAGCAGAAGAAAGGTATGACAGGATTCACCCGGCCAAAAAGAAACTCGATGTCCTTGTTGTGGGCGGCGGACCGGCCGGAATGAAGGCTGCTATAACCGCATTTGACAGAGGACACAGGGTAACATTGGCAGATAATACAGATGCCCTGGGAGGATTACTTAAATTTACCGATTATGACGATTTAAAATGCGACCTTATGGCTCTAAAAAACTATCTGGTCTGTCAGGTAAACAAGAGAAATATAAATGTGCTTCTTAATACGGAGGTAACAAAGGAGTTTGTAAATAAGGGAGGCTTTGATGCGGTGATTTGCGCTACAGGGTCAAGCCCTGCGACTCCACCTGTGCCCGGACTTGAAAAGGCTGAGCATGCTACAACGGTTTATACGAAACTTGAAGCTTTGGGGAAAAAGGTGGCTGTACTAGGAGGAGGACTTGTCGGCTGTGAAACCGGATACTTCCTTTATGAAAAAGGACACGAAGTTACAATTATTGAAATGCAAAATGAGATTGCTCCTGAGGCGAACTGGATGCATAAAGAAGGTATGAGACAGGCCTTTGAATCATCAAATATTGTAACTAAAACCTCTCACAAGGTACTCAGTATAGAAGATGGGGCGGTTATCTGCGAAGATGCGGATGGAAATGAGGTAAAAATAGAGGCAG
>CAJOOU010000256.1 GCA_905236735.1 uncultured Eubacterium sp.
ATAACCCCTATGCCCTGAGTCTTTGTACATGCAGCAACACATCTTCTGCAAAAAATACATTTATTATTATCACGAACCATGTGCGCAGCCGATGTATCAAGCTCATATTTGTGATTCTCACCTGAAATGGCGTCCTGATCTTCTATACCAAACTGTCTGCAAAGTGTCTGGAGTTCACATTTTCCGCTTCTGACACACGAAAGACACTTCTTGTCATGAGTAGATAAGATAAACTCAAGAGTTGACTTTCTTGTTTCAAGTACTTTCGGAGTATTGGTATAAATCTCCATACCTTCCGATATCGGATGTACACAGGCTGCAACAAGAGTCTTTGCCCCTACAACCTCTACCAGACAGATACGACAGGCACCAATCTCATTGATTTCCTTTAAATAACACAGTGTAGGAATTTCAATATCGGCAAGACGGGCTGCCTCAAGTATTGTAGAGCCTTCCGGAGCCGATACTTCTTTTCCGTTGATTTTAATATTTACCATTTGGTTTCCTCCCTTGGTATTACAAAGTTCAAATACTTCACTATTGTACAGTATTGTTTTGTTTTATACAATAGTTTGGTTAGTTATTATTAACTTCTCCTATATTATTTATAACAATTATAAATATATATAATTTTAGGGAGTTTGTAAATGAAAATTTTTATTATTTTTAAAATGTGTTATGCAAAAAATGAACTGCAATTATTTAAAGTACTCATCAAACACCTTTTTTGCAATGGGCACAGCCACCGACGAGCCGCTTCCGCCGCCCTCTGCAATAACCGCAATCGCAATATCCTCATACCCGTCTTTTTGGGCAAATCCTATAAACCACGAATGAGTATCATCGCTGCCGTCAATGTATTCTGCACTTCCTGTTTTGCCATAGGCATCGTATGATTGACCCGAAAGAGCCGAAGCCGTACCATCGGATACAGTATAGGCCATATAAGTCTGAAGCACCTCGGCCTCATGCTCTGAGAACATCTCACAATACTCAGATGAAGAAAAAGTCTTTACCACTACCCCGTTTTGATTTTCGGTATGATCAGTGACATAAGGAGTCATTAATACACCGTCGTTTGCTATGGCACTTGCAACAAGAGCCATGTGAAACGGCGTAACAAGAGTCTGTCCCTGTCCTATCGCAGTCTGCATTATCTCGTCCTCATCGGCATCCTCAGTAAGTGAGAAGCTGCTCTTTTTATATTCAAACGAAGTAGGCAGCTGACTATTGAAAAGCGCACTTTTGCAGAGAGATGCAAATGATTTAATATTAAGGCCAAGGCCTATATTTGCAAATGATGAGTTGCAGGATTTGGCAAATGATGTCTTTAAATCCTCGCTTCCGTGAGCCGTATTTCCATAGCAGTGAATTGTAGATGAACCGAAAGTATAAGAGCCGGTGCAATCAAAACTGTATCCCGAAACCTTATCATTCTCCCTCATATACTCTACAGTTGTAAGAACCTTGAAAATCGAGCCGGGAGGATAAAGTCCCTGGGTGGCCCTGTTTAAAAGCACGGAACTGTCCGAATCAGATGTTAAAGACTCCCAGTCATCTTCCAATGTATTGGGGTCGAATGTGGGGTTTGATACCATGGCTATTATTTTGCCGGTCGAAGGCTGGATTACCACCACTGCGCCACTGTATGATGAAAGAGCATCGTAGGCAGCCTCCTGCACATCTATATCTATCGTTGTTACCACATTATCACCCTCATTTTTGTTTCCGGTAATATCATTTATAAGTTTTTCCCATATAGGAGCATGGGAACGAAGCATATAGAAATTTGCAAAGGATTCTATCCCGCTTTTGCCCTGGATGGTATATCCCACCACATGGGCACAAATCTTTCCGTAAGGGTAGTTCCTTGTCTCATCCCCATCTGCGTTTACTGAACTCTCGGCAAGAACGGTTCCGTCTGACGAAAGAATACTTCCCCTTATCACCTTTTGCGCATAGGTATCCGTACGGGAATTATACGAATTGTTTATAACACTTTCCGCCCTGAAGAACATAAAATACGAAAAATAAACCATAAGCGCCAGAAAAAGCACTACAAAAAAATATGTCACAAGTGCAAATTCCGTATTCCTATTCGAGGTCCGTGAAGACCGTTTTGTCCTGTTTCCGTTTTTTTCCGTTTTTTCTTTTTTCGATATACTCATCTTCGTTTTCCTTGTATATATATAGTCCCAGAATAATATTAAAAATAATTATCGTACTTATTAAAGAGCTTCCGCCGTAGCTTACGAGAGGCAGGGTTACACCCGTTGAAGGAATAAACTTTGTTACTCCGCCCACAGTCAGAAACACCTGAAAAATATAGGTGCATCCGAGTCCGAGCGCAATATACTTATAAAACTTAACCCTGATTCTCATGGCTATATTTAAAAACATAACAAAACAGCTTACACATATCAGAAGCAGACAGATTGCAAATACTCCTCCCATCTCCTCCGATATGGCCGCAAATATAAAGTCCTGCTCCACAACCGGAATTGATGTCGGAGCCCCCTGATAAAGCCCGCTGCCAAACCATCCTCCCGAGCCTATGGCGAAAAGAGCCTGTGCTACCTGATACCCGGCACCGTCTATTACCGAAAACGGATCTTTCCATGCAGTAACCCTTGTTTTTACATGATCGAATAAAAAATACGCTATAGCCGATGCTAAACCTGCGCAAATAAGTCCCGCAAAAAGGTAGAGAGGTTTCCGTGTCGCCACATAGAGCATAACGAGATATACCATGAAAAATATAAGTGCCGCACCCAAATCCTTTGACAAGGCAAGTATCAGAACATGGATTGCAGCAACCACGGTAATCTTTACCACAACAGAAAATTCTGTGCTTTTTGACAACGCCGCAGCAACAAAAAATACGAATATTATCTTTATAAATTCAGAAGGCTGAAGGGTAACGCCGCCTACCGTAAAGGAAAGCCTGGCTCCGTAGCTAAGCGACCCCATAACCGCCACAGCCGCAAGGGAAACTATGCCCACAGCCGCATAAAACCATGTAAACAGATCAAGTATCTTTATCTTTTTGATAATAACAGGTACAAGTATCATAAGTGCAGAACCTGCCGCTGCCATTAAAAGCTGTTTTTTGGCAAGGTCAAAATCCAGCCTTGCAAGCATTATAAACCCAACAGATAGTAGCATGCACATATGATTGATTACAAGTTTGGGGGCATCCCTGTAAATAATGCCGTAAGACAGGATGATAAATATAAACAGCCCGCATACCATTGCGCCGTATATGAGCACATCAGTATCCTGTGTATGCAGATACAGCGCCAGAAACCCAAGCAGTTCTATACCGAAGATGTCGGTTCTCTGAAGCATATAAGAAAATGACCTGTCTTCTTCTTTTTTACCGCGTCTTAAAACAGAAAACGATCTGTATGAATAAAGCGCCATAATTATTATCATCAGATATTTAATTATTTCAATCAGAATCGTATCCAATTATTCTATACCTCTTTTAAAATGTCCGTATGTAATATCATCGCTGCCCGAAAGGTTTTCACCTTTCAAAAAAGCTTTTTCAAAACGGCTGAAAACTTCCCGGCAAGTTGCAGCGTCTTCGTCTGTAAACTTAAGCATATATGAAGCTGCCCCTATGCGTGCCACCTTTTTACTTTGTGAAAAAAGCTCTGTTATCTTGCAGTTGTATATCCGGTTTATGCAAATATCACAAAATGTTTTTACGGGAAATCTGTTTCCAAACCTATCCTTTATGTAAACCATATTTCCGCCTGCAAATTTTCTGCAGCCTTCATGGTTTTTTATTATACACTGCCGACTCGTCATTAACACGGCTCGGCCGTAGACGGTAACAGAGCTTTCAGAGTTATTCCTGTTTAAAAGTTCCTTATAGTTAAGCTCTGCCGGCGTGGCAAAATAGCTGACTCCTGCTTCTTTAAAAAATTTAAGAGATGAACTGTTCATTGAGTATATGTTTTCATCAGCATAAATATACGCCTTTTCGCCAAGTTCTTCCTTTAAAAAACCTATCTCATCAAACGCTCTTACCAGATAGCCGTCAAACACAAAATCCTTTATTGCGGCCCTGTATCTTCCGGCTGTTTTTCCATCAAATATAACCGGAAGCGCATAAAACACCTCTCTGCCGCTTTCGGATATCCTTCGGGCAATTTCTTCCGTACTTTTGTTTAAACCAAAAAAATGGCAGTCGAGGATTATTCTTTTTACAAACCCGCATAAAAGAGCCGTTTCTACCTGAGCCTTACCGGTTACAAGTACCTCCGTAAACGGCGGATTATCGGGAGTCTTATCAGGATTTTCTATACGGTATTTTCCTGCCGCCGGCTCATATCCTCTAAACTTACCCAAAAGGCATTCTGCCGTCTCTCTCCTGAGAGTGTTAAGCTTTGATGCCGGTATGAAAGCATCCTCTGATATATCTATTTCAGTCTTTCCGGCTACGAATACGGTATTGCCGAGTTTAGTAAGTTTTGCTCTGATATCATCCAAAGATGCCCCGGCTTTATTTGCCTTTTGCACCTCATCTCCAAAACAGGCAGCCTCCCTGCCCTCGCATACCATTTTAAGAGAAATTCTTTCGCCGGTTCGTGCTGACAGATACATGTCAGCCTTAATTTTCTTAAGCTCACAGTCAGTCTTAATCCCTGAAATACTCTTTTGGTGGGACGGCTTTTCTCCGGAGAGCATATCCTCCGTATTATCTTTTATATAACCGTTGGTAAATCCGCCCCTGTTTCCAAGCGCTAAAAGACTGCTCATCATCTTTTGTCCGGGCGGTTTTGCATTTCCTCCGGTCATTATTACTTCGTCAAGATATTCCCTGTATATACCGGTCACACCGGCTGCGTATTCGGCTGATTTCATTCTGCCTTCTATTTTCAGAGAATACACTCCCGCCTTATACAAATCATTTAAGCTTTCAATGACGCATAAATCCCTCGGGCTGAGCGGATACCCCTTTTTTTTGCCGTATGCATATGGAAGACGGCATGGCTGGGCACATCTGCCTCTGTTACCGCTTCTGGCGCCTATAATACTGCTCATAAGGCACTGCCCCGAAACGCAGTAGCAAAGAGCTCCGTGCACAAAGCATTCCGTCCTTAGGGAGGTTGCGGCCGATATCCTTGTTATTTCTTTAAGCGAAAACTCTCTCGGAAGTACAGCCTGACAAAATCCAGCTTTTTCAAGCTCTTTAAATCCGTATTCGGAAAAAATGGACATCTGGGTACTTGCATGGAGTTCAAGGCCCGGAAATGTATTTTTAATCAAATCCGCCACCCCGAAATCCTGAATTATAACACCACTTAAGCCCCTCTCATAGAAAGGGGCTATATAATCGGATAAAATATTAAGTTCTTCTTCTTTTAATAAGGTATTTACTGTCAGGTAAAATCTCTTGCCGGCTACATTGGCATAGTCTATTGCCCGAATCAGTTCTTCATTTGAAAAGTTCGCAGCATAGGCTCTCGCACCGAATTTTTCACCTGCCGCATATACGCTGTCTGCCCCGGCATTAATAACCGCGGCAAAAGTTTCGTAAGAACCGGCAGGAGCCAAAAGTTCCATCTGACGATTACAGATATGAGTCATACTATCCTTCCAGCTTTGCGTTCTTGATAAGAAGTTCCTTATTCTCGCTCTGCAAAGATGCCAGAGTCTTTTCGAGATTCTCTATCTTTATCTGGGCCGATACATTTTCATGTCTGAGGTCGTAAATTTCCTTCTCCTTAGCCTCAATATCCTCTTCCAGTTTTTCGGCCGTTTCCTTTGCCTTGAAATAATCATCGGCAATATTGAGTTCAATCATTATGGCCTTCATATCTATGGTCATATTTCTTGCACCCTCAGAGCCTTCAACTTCCGTAATTTTGTTATTTATATATCCTGCTACCTTCTGAAGGTATTCTTCGCTCTCAAAGCCCGAAAGCTTATATACTTTCCCGCCTATAAGTACATCCGATTCATTTTTTACTGACATATTATTTCCCCTATTGTTATCTGTTATTTAAAGGGCATGGCCCGATTCAAGTCTTGCTTTAGTCTATGATAACACAAAAGGGCGGTTATTTCCACCGCCCTTTTCTTC
>CAJOOU010000257.1 GCA_905236735.1 uncultured Eubacterium sp.
GAGATATATGGGATCTTCTCAATGAACTGGATGCTCCATTCTTAGGAACTATAAAAAAGTCAGCTGATGCACCAAGAGCAGTTTATCACGGCTTGCCGGTCGTAGTCGCACAAAAGCGTTCAGAAGTCGCTCAAGCATATGCTGAAATTGCTTCAAAAATATCTTGACTTATATATATTTTTATATAATATATTATAGTATTAGTTATTTAGAATGCAGGCCATGAATGGATTTCAATTAACAGCGGACTCTTACCGCAAGGCAGCCGAGCGGGGCAAAATCAGCAAGGACTACGCAGACAAAGAATACAAGGTATTGGATTTTCTTGCCACTTGCGATGATGCGGATGTCTGCAATATGTTTGACAGCCCCGCATTTAACAAGATAGCAAATTCATATCTATATCTCAGAATAGCCGTCATGGAGCTTACGGACAAGGGAACTATTGACGAAGAACAAGCCCAAGCCGTCAGAAATAGATTTTCGCTTCTTTTTGACGAGAAGCAGGCTCACGAAGTCATGTAGCGGAGGTAATTATCATGGCATCATTAAAAGACAATGTTAAAGGACATGAGATCGAGCAGACAGAAGCAAAAACAGCCGTATCGGGTTTTAAGTCCAACAGAGAGAAGAATAAAATGATATCCGCTTATGTGAATCAGGAGCGTTATGACAAGTTTAAGCGGATAAATGAAAAGCGTGGTATCAGCAACAACAAAATCCTCAATCTTATGATTGCAGACTATGTTTTACAGTATGAAAAGTTACTAAGTAATTGAATGATGGATGATATGGAGTGGATTAAATTGCAAAGACAAAATGCCAGTTGAAACAGGCAAATTAAACGGATACTTAGTTACTGTTGGAGACTTAGTTAGTCCCGGCGCATTTTTGTGAGGGCAAGTTTTGGAAAGATTACATTCATCAAATTCCTTTCGATTATCCTGTTAGAGCATGGATGTTATTTCCGAAACCAGCCCAATACATTGATTAAATAATATTTCATATAACAATTTATTTAAATAGTTAAATAAAAAGGAATGACGGAGATGGAAGAAAAAAGCATGGTGTACTATGAGAAAGTGCGCCAATCAGAAATAAAATGGGTATCAGAATTTATAGAGAATCTTCCACGACTGCCAAAGGCTGAAAAAGAGAAAATGATTGCGCTCGTGCCGGATATTCAAGTCGATACTATCGGAAACATAAATGTACTTGTGCGGCAGTCTAAGCGCATATCAGATAAAAACAAGCAGTTATTTATGAAGCATCTGCAAAGCGTTGAATGGTTCGACTGGCAACCCGGAGAGACATACAGAGCCTTTAACGGTCATATATGGGCGAGGATGACTCCGCAATGGCTCTCTGATGCGCTTATTGAATCCTACTATGCAGAAGCAGAACCGGAAGAACGGGCACGCTACGAGACACAAAAGGAGATAGACAGGCATCCCCGAAAAATAAAGGGCATGACCCAAGAGCAATATGATGAATACCGAGACAGCATATATCAGAAGCTCGTAAAAAAATATACACGGGAATGGAAGAAAAAACAGGCAGAATACGACAAGCTCACAAAGCAGGAAGAAAACACCGTAACAGAGCCGCCGCAACACATACCGCCCAAGATAGAACTTTATGAAGAAACCCAAGAGGGCGCATATTATCAGTACACATTAAATCTCGATGAAAACGCAGGGCAAGGCGGAGAACCGTTATATAAAGCCGAAAAAATAGCACATAAGATGCCCAAAGTAAAAGATTATGAGGATCCTATGCAGAACAGCGAACGATTACCAGTACTTAATTTCAATCGCCAGTACATGAACAACACGAAATTAAGCCGCATACTGTCAACTAAACAGATCGATATTACAGAGGACGAGTTTAACCTTAATATCACCGAAAAGGTTGTTAATCTCGTGAATATATGGCAAGACGACCATATAACACTCACAAATACGAATATCAGCCCCTTTGATATGGCTGTGCTGGATGCTACCTACACAATTATGCAACAAGGACCGATGCTCATAACGCCGGAATGGATAGTCCGTGTTATGTCAGGCAATATGAACGCTAATTATATAACACAGAAGAAAGTGCAAGCGGTAATGGACAGTATTAACAAGCTCCAGTTTGTCCGCATAAAGATAGATTGTACAGAAGAATACAACGCTTATCAGCTCAAAAAAAGACAAAAGCCTGCAAAGTGGTGGGGCTATGAATCCTATCTTTTACCAGTCGGCAAAGTAGAAGCCCGGTTTGATGCTAACGGCAAGAAAGTAGTTGCTTACAAGATACTTGAAAAGCCTGCTTTATACCGCTATGCAGAGATGAACAAACAAATTGTAGATGTTCCGGCGTACCTACTGGAAACACAAGGTCAATTTTCAGACACAGAAGAAGCCGTTCTGATAAAAAGATATGTCATAAAACGTGTTGCGCAGATTGTAAAAAGAAATAGTTTAAGTAACAACAAAGTCTCGTTTCTATGGTTTGACCGTAAAGAAGATGAAGAACGAGGGTTATTTCCGGAACTCGGATATATTCCGGACAATACCCCGGCATGGAGAAAGAAAAAAGCTAAGATAAACGAGATTGTCAAAGGCACATTAAAGACACTCCAAGAGGGCAATGCAATAACTAAATTTGAGGAATATAGAGAGGACGGCACTAAAAACCCAGCATCTCCGATAGCAGGATATAAAATATACTACGACAAAAAACAATCGTCACTACCCATTAAGTAGCTACTCGAAAACTGGGTACACGCTACTCGAAAACTGGGTACACGCTACTCGAAAACTGGGTACACGCTACTCGAAAACTGGGTACACGCTCACCTCTCAAAAAACGCCCCAAAGCCACACCCTGTGGGCGATTCGGGACTTCGGCGGTTTGTAGTGTAAGTTACTGTAAGTATATGTAAGTAACTGTAACGCTTACTTGCGCTTGCTTTACTTCCGTAAGCAAGCACAGTAAGCTTGATTACGGAAATTAAAGTAATAACTACGGAGATGGAAAGAAAAAGCAATCCCGGCTATCCGGCAGGTAGTGGTATAGCCAAAGTGTATATTAAGCCACAGTGATTTTTTCTTCCATTCCCGTAAGCATTGTTTTAGAAAGTGAGGTTGTCTTATGACAGATACTACGACCAATACCCCGACGGCAGCTTCACAGCCGAAACCGTTCCGGGATTTTAATGTTAAAACCTATCTGTATGATGTTATGCCCGGTGAGATGCAGGACTTCGTGGCCGGCGGTAAGACTAAAACCGGTTATGATAACCTTGATGCAGTCACTAATCTCTATCCGGGACTGTATGTAGTCGGTGCTATATCATCCCTCGGAAAAACCACCTTTATACATCAGATGGCGGATCAGCTTGCCGCCGCAGGAGAAAAGGTTATCTTTTTCAGTTTGGAGCAAAGCATTTTGGAACTGGTATCAAAGAGTTTATCCCGGACTATGGCACAGAAAGACACAGCCACAGCTATGACTTCTTTGCAGATACGGAAAAACGGTACAGACGAGCGTGTTATCAATTCTGTTAAAGAATATGAAGCCTACTCCGGCAACATAACCATAGTGGAATGTACTTTCCGTGCTACAATAAATGATATAGATAGTTATA
>CAJOOU010000258.1 GCA_905236735.1 uncultured Eubacterium sp.
ATTCCTATCGCGCGAGTGCGCATCCATAGCGGAGCGCTTTTTATGATATAGGAATTTCGGAGAAATTTCCTATATCATAAAAAAACGCACCCTACTTAAGTGCGTTTATCCAATCACCTATATCCTTTGCCGCATCATTCGACCTTGGCAGCGGCAGCTGCTGAAACACATGCCATCCGCTCTCATATACATCAAGTTTTACCGCAGCTCCGCCCCTTCTCATTTTCTCACAGAGGCTGACCGAATCATCCAGTAAAATCTCGGTTTGCCCCACCTGTATATATGTGGGCGGGAACCCGTCAAAATCCGCAAAAAGCGGACTGAAATGTATATCTTTATAATCCACATCCCTGCCGCAGTATGCCTCTCTTACGCTTTTAACATAATCCTCGGTAAGTATGGGATCTTCATCTGCGTATTTTTTATAGCTTTCGGCAGTAAGTGTCATATCTGTCCACGGACTCATAAGAACCAGTCCTCCCGGCAGCATCCTCTCCTGCTCTCTCAAAAAAAGACAGAGTCCAAGAGCCATATTACCGCCCGCAGAATCACCGGCTACTATGACATCCCCGGCTCCATACCCCATAAGCATAAGATAGTCCCATGCCCTTACTGCGTCCTGTATGGCCGCAGGATAAGGATTCTCAGGAGCGAGTCTGTATTCAAAAAACAGGGTTTTCAGTCCGCCGTATAGAGAAAGCTTATGCCCGAGTATCCCCGCATACTTCAATGAGCCGCAGGTATAGCCCCCTCCGTGGCAATATAAAATCACCTTTTGGGTAGAGTGTGCAAAATCCGGCTCTGCCCATGCGGCATCCATCTCTCCGATTTTAATATCTGTCTGAGTGGTACCAATAGACGGAGTCACAAGGCGTGCAAGCAAATCCTGTGCGCCTCTTTGCCTCTCCAAATCTTCCGGCGACAGACTTTTTTCTCCCTCAGCCACAGAATTTATGGCCTTTACCGCTTTTATAACAGGATCTGATTTTAATGTTCTGCTTAGAATACTCATATATACCTCGTAACTCTCTAAGTCACCTGCTGTAACAAGCCTCTCTTTTGCGATTGTATTACAGATGCAGTCTCTTGTTAAGCTCGGTAACTACAGTCTTTCCTTTAAATACGACAAGCCCGAGAAATGTCACCATACTTATTATAAGACATACTATCCAGGCTATCGGCGGATATCCGTTCTTTATATATAAGGCTATATAAGGAACAACCCCTACAATAATATTCATCAGGATGTAAAGCATCCCCACTTCCGCAAACCTTTTGTCTACAAAAGAGCCTATGAAATTAAGAACCAAAACAGCACTGATAATTATTGGAATATTAAAATCCAGAGCCGTTGTCATAAAGCCGTAGTACCATCCCGCATAAAGGATTACGCCCGAATATACCGCCATAGTAAAAAACAGGGTTTTCGGAATGGATTTATGCTTTATTATTATCCTGCTGACAAGATAAAAAACAGCCAAAATAAATATGGTAATAGGAATGCTGAAATGCGCATGCTCCTTTCTGACGGTCAGAAAGTCTACAACGAGAAGCACTGATATGGCCGTAAGCATCAGAAAAACAATTATCTTATACCATAAGGCTCCTTTTTTCTTTACGGCGGTATCCGGCCAGAATTCCTCCGTTTCATAGCCCTGCAATGGACTCTGACATAAGGGGCAGGCTCTTTTATTGCCGCCGACATTTATTTTGCAATAAGGACAATTTTTCATATTTTACCTCATCTAATATTTCAAAACACCGGTAGCCTGAAGTGTCACATCTATACCGTTTGATGTAAATGTACGAATGAAATTTTTGAGCACCCTCGTGCTCCTGTAAACAGATGCGATACCGAAAACAAGGTCATCCTCATAACTGACTACGGTAATAAAAAGCTTGTCTGTACTGCAATATCCCGCATAGCTTTCAATATATGGCTTTACCTCATCCGGCACCTGTATCCTTCCGACATTGGAAACAATTGCCGAAACCGATGACTGCTCTTTTCTGGTAAAAAACCTGACAACGGGATTTTTAATAAAAAGCGGCACCATCCTGATAAGCATAAAATGTTCGAGCTTTTCAAAGCTGTCCATCCTCGCCTTAACCGTTTCGGGCGCTATCTCTTCCTTGAGCTGGGCGTCAAATTCCGCGGCCAGACCTTTAATATCTTCCGAACCGTCAAAAATATGACTGATATATATGGAGTTAAAGAAATTTCGTGAGGTTTCGGACGGATAAAAATTCCTTAAATTCACCGGCATGGAAATTGTAACCGGCTTTTTGTTTTTTATAAGTGTGGGCATTTCCTCGTATATGGACATGGCAAGTACAGCCCCTAGATACGCCGTCATTGATGAGCCGCTTTCCTTTGCCTTTGCAAGCACATCCTTTACCGACATATGAGCCTCGAAAAACTGCTGCTGGTCATAGGGCAGTTTGGCTCCTCTTATCTGATACGACCTTCCGGCCTTTTTGCCTATATTTCCCTTGCTTTTGCCGTAGAACTTGCTGAAACTGTTTTCCTCAAGGTCATCATAGGCGGCTCCGGAATACATTGTCAGATTTTTAAAGTTATCCGGATATTTCAGTTTCAGATAATTTTGAATGATAATATTTAAAAACTCAAGCCCTCCCGTTCCGTCAGTAAGAGCATGAAACATCTCGAGATTGATTCTCTTTCCCCAATAGGTCACACTGTAATGCAGATGCCCACGAAAGTCCGGGCCGTAGAGCGTCGGACAGGGTCTTTCGAACTCTTCCTTTACCACAACCTCCTTTTCGGACACTTCCATATAATGCCAGAACAATCCCTTATGTATTTCCACCTGATACTGAGGCCTCTCCATCGATGTAATATGCAGAGCCTCCTGCAATGTCTCCGAGTCCACTTTTTCCTTAAGTGTACATGTAAGGCGAAAGGCCCTCGTATCCCTTCTGTTATAGGATGCGAGGAACACCTTCGCCACATTGTCTACCTTATACCAAACACCGTTTTCCATAACTCTAAGCTTTTATCTGTGATTTAATAATCTCTTCCGCTTTTGCAAGCGCATCATTTATACCTGAAGGATTCTTTCCTCCTGCCTGTGCCATATTTGGACGGCCACCACCGCCGCCGCCTACAAGGCTTGCTGCTTCTTTAATGAGATTGCCCGCATGAGCTCCCGCCTTAA
>CAJOOU010000259.1 GCA_905236735.1 uncultured Eubacterium sp.
CTTGGCGGTAAGATTAAAGAAGGTGATGTTGTCGTAATAAGATATGAAGGACCGAAAGGAGGTCCGGGAATGAGAGAGATGCTTAATCCTACATCGGCAATTGCCGGTATGGGACTCGGCTCATCTGTAGCTCTTATTACGGACGGCAGATTTTCGGGAGCTTCAAGAGGAGCATCAATAGGTCATATCTCACCTGAAGCAGCGGTTGGCGGAAATATTGCACTTATTGAGGAAGGTGATATCATTAAAATCGATATTCCAAATTACTCTATAAATGTAGATTTATCGGATGAAGAACTTGAAAAACGAAGAAGCGCATGGCAGCCGAGAGAACCTAAGGTTAAAACCGGATATCTTGCGAGATATGCCAACATGGTTACATCCGGAGCCAAGGGCGCAATACTTAAATAAAAAACCTCTTTGCCGAGAGGGGAAAGGAAAGCAATGAAACTTAATGGTTCACAAATACTGATGGAGTGTTTGCTTGAGCAGGGCGTAGATACGGTTTTCGGATATCCGGGCGGCGCCATTCTCAATGTTTACGATGAGTTATACAAATACAAAGACAAAATTAAACATGTGCTCACAAGCCATGAACAGGGGGCCTCGCATGCCGCTGACGGATATGCAAGGGCCTCGGGCAAGGTAGGTGTATGTTTTGCAACAAGTGGTCCGGGAGCCACAAACCTTGTCACAGGTATATCAACAGCCTATATGGATTCGGTGCCTATGGTTGCCATTACCTGTAATGTGACGAGTGACCTGCTTGGAAAGGATTCTTTCCAGGAGGTGGACATAGCCGGTATAACAACTCCGGTTACCAAATACAGCTTTATTGTTGAGGATGTCAAAGAACTTGCACCTACTGTAAGAAAAGCATTTGAAATAGCCAGAAGCGGAAGACCGGGTCCTGTACTTGTTGATATTACAAAGGACGCCACGGCAAAGACTACAGACTATACTCCCCAATCTCCGCATTCACGAGATAATGTGAAACCTCTCAAAGAGGATATAGATTATGTAATCAGCCTCATGGAAAAAGCGAAGAAGCCTTTTATATTTGTAGGCGGAGGCTGCGTTATCTCGGGAGCTTCAAAGGAACTTAAAAAATTTGCCTCCCTTATTGATGCTCCGGTCTGCGATTCCCTTATGGGTAAGGGAGCATATCCCGGTACTGATGACAGATATACGGGTATGCTGGGTATGCACGGCTCTAAGGCGTCAAACTATGGAGTCAGCGAATGCGATCTTCTTGTTGCAATCGGTGCGAGATTTTCTGACAGAGTTACGGGCAATACCAAAAAATTCGCTTCAAAAGCGAAGATTATACATATAGACCTTGATGCTGCAGAGATAAATAAAAATATTGTGGTGGATTCTGCAGTTGTAGGTGACGCAAAGGAAGTACTTGGGATAATTAATAAAAAACTTTCCCAGAAAGACCACAGTGAATGGATGCAGCATATTAAAGATTATGCAAAGAAATATCCGCTTATAGTGCCGGATGGTTTCTCAGGTCCTTATATTATAGAAGAAATCTACAGGCAGACAAAGGGAGATGCAGTTATTGTCACAGAGGTAGGACAGCATCAGATGTGGGCCTCCCAGCACTATCTCTATAAAAATCCTAGAACCCTGCTTTCTTCCGGAGGTCTGGGTACAATGGGATATGGTCTCGGAGCAGCTATAGGCGCGCAGATGGCAGAGCCCGATAAGACGGTGGTAAATATTGCCGGCGACGGGTGTTTCAGGATGAATATGAATGAAATTGCCACAGCTGTCAGACAGAATCTTCCTCTTGTGGAAGTAATAGTAAACAACCATGTGCTTGGTATGGTGAGACAGTGGCAGAGTCTTTTTTACGGTCAGAGATACTCGGCAACGGTTTTGGATGACGGTGTTGACTTTGTTAAAATGGCGGAGGCTATGGGAGCTACCGCCAGAAGAGTTACCACAAGGGATGAGTTTAAAGCAGTTTTTAAAGACGCATTAAAGAGCAGGACTCCTTTTGTTATTGATTGTATAATAGACAGTGATGACAAGGTTTTCCCGATGGTTGCACCCGGGGCTGCCCTTGATGAAGTTTTTGATGAAAATGATATATAAAGGAAAGAGGTAAATATTAATGTCAAGAGTTTATAATTTCTCAGCAGGACCGGCTGTTCTGCCGGAAGAGGTACTTAAAGAAGCAGCAGAAGAAATGATGGATTACCGCGGATGCGGAATGAGCGTAATGGAGATGAGCCACCGCTCAAAGATGTTCCAGACTATTATCGACGATGCTGAGGCTGATATCAGAAAGCTTATGGGTATACCGGATAATTATAAGGTATTATTCCTTCAGGGAGGAGCCTCACAGCAGTTTGCGGCTATTCCCATGAACCTTATGAAAAACGGAGTGGCTGATTATATCCAGACCGGTCAGTGGGCTAAAAAAGCTGCTGCAGAGGCTAAAAACTACGGTAAGGTAAATATTATTGCTTCATCTGAGGATAAGACATATTCTTATATTCCGGATTGCTCTGACCTTCCGGTATCTGAGGATGCCGATTATGTGTATATCTGCGAAAACAACACAATCTACGGTACCAAATACAAAACACTTCCCAATACAAAGGGTAAACTTCTTGTATCTGATGTGTCTTCATGCTTTTTGTCAGAGCCTGTTGATGTGTCAAAATATGGAGTAATCTACGGCGGAGTACAGAAGAATGTCGGACCTGCCGGACTTGTAATTGATATTATTCGTGAGGATCTTATTACTGATGATGTTCTTCCGGGAACACCTACCATGCTTAAATGGAAGACTCAGGCAGACAA
>CAJOOU010000260.1 GCA_905236735.1 uncultured Eubacterium sp.
GCGGAAGATGGAAGGAAAAAACTGTTGTGCATTAAACACAAAATAAATATTTCTTTTGTGCATTTATCATAAGGAAACGATAAATATTGTTAAGTATAATGATAATGTATATTGGCAAATGGGATAGTCCCGTTTGCATCCGTACCTTGAAAAACATAATAATTCGATTTGCCGCCGGGGAATCGGCTTTGCGGATTATTTATTATTAAGGACGGAGAAGAAGTATGAATTTTTGTTAGGAGGAAATTATATGTTCACGAATGTATACCTTTCAGCACTTTTCGTAATCTGTGCGGTAGTGCTGTTTATCATTCTGTGTTTCAAAGGCGTACATACAGGAATCGCAGCGCTTATTTCCACACTTGTTGCAGCTCTTGGTTCAGGCGAGGCATTTTATGTATCAATCTTTGAAACTTTCCCATCAGGTGTAGCTTCACTTGTAACACTGATGTTTTTTGTATTTACCTTCTCAGGTCTTCTCGGATATCTAATGGATGAAACGGGATGTTCGAAAGCCGTTGGTAAGAAGATGATTGACATCCTTGGTACGGATAAGGCGTGGCTTGCTATTACAGCAACAGCAGTTATCCTTATGCTTGCAGGTGTAGGTACCTTTATTTATGTAGTAGTGGTAGTTGCTGCTCCGCTTATGAAGGAAGCAAACCTTCCGCGTAAAGTAGGTATGATCGCTGCACAGGGTATAGCTCCGGCTATTAACTTCTGTATGCCGGTACCTAATGTACCGGGCTCACTTCCGAATATGTTCCTTGGAACATCACTTTACGATGCACCTGTTCTTTCAATCGCAACAGGTTGCGTTGGTATCGTTCTTTTCCTTTTCTATGAACTTCACCTTATAAAGAAGGCTCGTGTAAACGGAGAAGGATACGATGGAGAAGATGTTGAGCTTGAAATAAATGAGGCAGAACTTCCGAGCTTTGCCGCATCTGTTCTTCCACTTGTAGCTGTTGTGGTTTCGGCTATTATCTTCAGCAGATTAAGCGTAGGATATGATACATGGGCTACCCAGCTTGTTGCTCTTGCACAGTTTGTTGGTGTAGTGGTACTTGTAATATTAAACTGGAAGCATGTAAAGCCTCTCGGACTCAGAAAGATTCTTTCCGAGGGCGCTACAGGTATGTGGGGCTTCCTTATGCTTGCAGGTTGCGTATACGGATTCGGACAGGTAGTTACAACAGCTGCCTGCGTAACACCTATTCAGGAAGCAGTGCTTGGACTTAACTTAAGCCCATACATTACTGCAATGATTTCTGTAGCAGTTATTGCCGCACTTTGTACAGACGGTGTATCTGCTATGATGGTATGGCTTCCGATGTTCGGACAGACATACCTCGATATGGGTGTAAATGCCGGCGCACTCCGTCGTTTGCTCCTGTGTACAACACAGACATTCGACTCATTGCCTCATGCACAGTCAGTTGCACTTACTTTAGGTGTATTCGGACTTTCGCACAAACAGGCATACAAGGAACTGTTTATTACAACAGTTGTCTTCCCGGTTATCTTCTCTATTTTCTGCTGCATCTGCTGTGTTTTATTCTATGGCGTTGCATAGGAAACAGAGTTTGGCGCATAAATGCGTCTAAGATAAAATTCCCCAAAAGGGGCCGGCTTTGGCCGGCTCCTTTTTCATTTAAAAATTAGGAGAAAAACATGAAAAACAATTCACCATATCTCAGGGCGATGTATATCGTACTCGTACCGATAGTATTACTTATAATACTTTTAAACAGCGGATGGCTACAGAGTTTTATAGCGGCAGCCCATATTAACAATGAAAAATACAGTGTTGTGCAGTACAATTTCTATTACTTTGATTACCTGTACACATTTTTAGATAAAAGCGAAGAAGAGCTTGAATCTCTCGGCTATGATACCTCACTTACCGAGGGCAAACAACAGTATAATGATACCATGACCTGGAGAGAGTATTTTATGCAGGAATCCGAAAAGGTTATGGCGGAAACGGCATACTTTTATGACCTTTCAGTGGATGCAGGATACGAGTTCTCAGATGATGAACTTAGCGAGGTGGAAGAAAAAATTCAGGCTAATAATGAGGAAATGACTCTCTACAGTTTGAGTTCCAAAAATTTTTACCTCTCGTACTTTGGCTCGGGAGCTACTGAGGAAAACTACAGAAAAGAACTGACTAAAAAGGTAAAAGCGTATGCCTACAAACAGCACCTCATAGATATCTATGTTTCTGAAGATGAGGAAATAGAAGAATATCTGAAAAAAAACGGTGGCGGAGATTACGCGAGCGTAAATATCAGTATTTTATCTCTCGAAGCGCTGGCAGACAGGGAGAGCGGTGAGATAGGAGAAAGCCAGATGGATGCTCTTGATAAAAAATACGAGGCGCTTAAAAGTCGCATAGATGATGGAGCGGACTTTGATGAGCTTATTCAGAAGTTTTCTACCGGACTCCTTGGAGATACGGACGGCAAAATGACAGATGCGACCATAGAGGATATGACTTATGATGGATTTGATTTTCTGTTTGAAAATCAGGAAAACCTGACAGAAGGGGAGATTTATTCCAATATAAATCTTGAGGATGGCTATGTTTTTGTTTTAAGGTTTGACGGCTTTGGACAAGACGGAGCAAAAAGGCTTGCCCAGGAGCGACTGGCAAAGGAGCATATTGAAAATGAGAAAGATGAGGCACTCGGCGGAGATTATGAAGTTATAGAGAGCAGCTTTGGAATGACTCTGGTGACAAGATAGGAGGATGAAATGGGAAAAGTAAAAGGAAATAGGCCCCAGATGGATCCTAAAAAGGCAAAACAATCGCCGGTGCAAAATGAGGCAGTAAAAGCCCAAAAGAAAAAACTGATAGACAGAAGTACCTTTCTTGTGGCGTTTACCGCAATAGCGCTGGTGCTTATCTTTGTGGGTAAATGGGTATTTGCCATTACTAACGGATATTATGATACATTTATAAAATACGGCTCATCAGTGGAGAGTGCAATGGGCAATGCTCTTGGTCTTACTCTTTCGGATGATGAAAAGGAGGCCAATCTCGAATACGAAAAAAACTGGGACTATTTCAAGTCCTCAAGGCTTTGTGATGAGCTTGAATCGGAGAATGACGGAATCAGTCTTCACGCCTATTATTATGACAATTCATCGGATATTACCGTGATATTTCTGCATAGATTCTCAGAAGACGGAACCGCTGATTTTCTGGCGGGAGCAGATTTGTATGAAAAATACGGATGCAATATTCTGATACCGGACTCAAGGTGCCATGGAGAAAGCGGGGGAGAGGCAGTAAGCTACGGATATCTTGAATCTGACGATTTGGAAGCATGGCTTGATTACATGGATGAGACATACGGAGAGAAACAGTATATTATCTGGGGGGAAGGACTCGGCGCAAGTACGGCTCTTTTTGCGGAAGCGAAAGGATATCTGACAGGCAGGGTTAGCTATATAGTTGCAGAGAGCAGCTATCCGTCAATTGTAACGGTGGCTAAAAGACAGATATCAAAATGGTATACCATACCGTCTGTTCCATCAATTGCATTTATCGGTATGAAACTTGATGGGGCAGGACTCAGGTTTAAAACAGAGGATATGAACCTGCTGAACGCACTTGAAAACGGGAGCGCAGATGTGCCTGTGATATTTTTGCAGTCTGAGGGAGATGAATATATCCTGGCTGAATGGTCCTCTGAAGTATATAATGCATATAACGGTGAAAAATATGTCGTAGCCGGGAGCGGCTCACATAAAACCGTGTATGCACAAAAGCATGATGAAATACTTGATGTAATATCCGGATTATAGGGACGGAGCTTGCTTACCTTAGTACAATAAAGACATAAAGTAAAAAGGGAGGGAAGGATAATGGTAGAAAAAAGCTGTGATGTACTTGTTCTCGGAGGTGGAGGAAGCGGTCTTGTTGCCGGAGTAAGAGCGGCAGAAGACGGCAAAAAAGTTATAATTCTTGAAAAGGCAAAATTCCTTGGGGGAGGTATGCTTTTTGCTTCGACGATGAGGACATTTAAGAGCCGCTGGCAGAAGGAAAGAAATATTCCGGATCAATCGGAAAAATTCATCAGGGAGATGATGGATTTTACGATGTGGAGGCTCGATATTGAGCTGGTAAAAAGAGCAGTTTATGCGACCGGAGAGTTTTTTGACTGGTACAGCGCACATGAGAGCGAAGAAAACCTTGCAAAGTATGAGCCGAGACCTTATGTGTTTGATATTCCGACGAATGGACAGGTCGGCCCGCAGGTGGATAAGTTCCACAATGGCTCAGGCAGAATGTTTGTAAATGTGATGATAGAATACGGCAAGTCACTTGGTGTGGAAATGCTTACTGAATGCAGCGGAAAACATGCCGTCATAAAAGATGGAAAGCTGCAGGGCATACTGGCTGATACTCCGGAAGGAGAAACTGTTTTCTGTTTTGATAAACTTATCATAGCAAACGGCAGCTGGATAAAAAATGATGAAATAGTGGGAAAAGTTCTTCCCAAATTCCTTGAAGCAGATGTGGAAAAGAATGCACATCAAAACCCGGCATATACCGGGGAGGCTATAACTATAGCTGAGGAGATAGGCGCATTCGTGGATTGGGATTCGATGTGTCTCCGTATTATGGGGCCGATTGCTGCAACGGGTGACAGATCGGATCTTGATAACCTTGCACATGCAAGAGAGATAATTCTGGTAAATGAAGATGGTAAAAGATTTGTGGCTGAGCCAATGGTGCCCCGCATAGATCCGTTCGCCACGGGACATATTCTCCTGATGCAGCCGCATGCAAAATCATATTTTGTGTACTCTAAGGATATGCTTGAAAAAATCATTGCATTAACAAAGGCAAACGCAGCCAAGGCTGATACTGATGTTTTTGGTATGCCGCCGCTTCCGGATTATGAGGTTGTGGTAGGCTGGATGAGCGATGCGGAAAAGAAAAATCCCTCCTGGTGTGCTATAGGAGAGACTATTGAGGAGGCCGCCCGTAAGATGGGGATAAATGCAGACAATCTGAAAGCAACAGTTGATAAATACAACAGCTGCTGCGATAAAGGAGAAGATACGGAGTTTTTTAAAGAGGCAAAGGATATGATTGCTTTAAAGGAGGGACCTTATTTTATTGTAGCCGGTAAGCTTTCTACAGATGGTGCTTTTGGTGGCATTAGAGTAGACAAGGATATGAAGGTTTACCGTAACAGTGGAGAAGTATTTGATAATGTATATGCGTGCGGAGACATAGCATCCGGCAGACACATTGTGGACGGAGGCGTAAAAAAGCAGGTTTTAAATGATATGTCGTGGGCACTTGCCTCAGGTTTTATTGCAGGAAGTAAGTCCGGTATAAGCTCTAAAGTGACTATTTAAAAGGGGATAAAAGCTTAACTCTTAATCAGTAACTTTGAATATAACATTACAGAGAGTCTTGCATCAAAAAGGTGTGAGGCTTTCGCTGTGTAAAGAGTTATAAATGCTGCTTAAGGATTCCATTTTTTGAAAAGAAAGAAATGTTAAAAAATAAAATTACTATATACAAATTA
>CAJOOU010000261.1 GCA_905236735.1 uncultured Eubacterium sp.
CTGATTTATTTCCACGCTTTTTATAATCAGCGTTTATTTCTTCATTCCAATCGCTTCTGTCAAGGCAGCCTTCTACATCACATAAACTCTCGGCCATCATTACCGAGCAAACCGCTTTCGATACCCCTGCATAAACATTGGCAGTCCCAATACCATCACAAACATAATTAACAGCTCTGTCCCTGCGAATTCCGAACTTCTGAGCCTCCGCATAGGCATCAATGTTTGCACCTATGAAAATGAACTCCCAACCGTATTTCTTTTGCTGACGCTTAACTATCTTTTCAATCCTTTCTCTGGAATATTTGCAGCTTGCATTCTCCATTCCATCTGTAGTGATAACAACAATCGTTTTTTCCGGTCTGTCCTCTTTTCTGGCATATCTGTGAACATTGCCGATATGATGAATAGCGCTGCCTACTGCGTCCAAAAGTGCTGTAGTGCCCCTTACATAATACTGCTTATCGGTCATCATCTCAATCCTTTCAATTGGTACTCTGTCATGGATTACTTCACAAACATCATCAAACAAAACTGTAGACACAACTGCCTTTTCTCCTGTTTTCTTCTGCTGCGCCATCATGGAATTGAAACCTCCTATTGTATCTGACTCAAGACCACCCATAGAACCTGATCTGTCCAAAATATAAATTATTTCTGTATATCCTTTGCTCATATTTTTTTCCTCCTGTCTTCTTCTGCTGCCCCTCTGCAGCGGAGCATTTATTATTTGATGGTCCAATGATACTTAAAAATCAAAGAAAAAAGGTCAACCCGAAGGCGACCTTTATAATTAATCATTTGATAGGGAATCTAATCCATAATCAAACAATACAATATCTATTTTTAATACACTATATTCCTCATGCTCAATGAAATATTTTACCACTGCATCTGTCTGGGATATAGGCGATAAAGCATAGCCGGCAAGTTTAAGAAAATCCACGGCTTCGTCTATATTCAGCCTCAACCCTACCGCTAGTGCAAGTACTTTTTCTTTCGACGGCTTTACCTGTCCTTTAAGGAGCTTGGAAAAATACTGTTTTGAAACATTTGCCGTAGCATAAACCTCTGAATTTTTCAGGCCTTTTTTATTAATAATCCTCTGCAAATGCTTTTCAAAAGACTCCTTGTAAATACCTTTAAGTACATCCTCCAAATCTTCCTCCGGCCCGGTTTCTTCATCGCAAATCAACCCGATCCTGCAGGGTTTTATGCGATTATCCGTAGCTGTATAATGGCCATATTCTTTACTCAGAGCCTTCGAAACATACTCATCATCAATGAAACCGGCAACCTCTTCTCCCAATTCTCCGGAAACCTTAACAGACTTCTTTCCAAATACCACGAGAAAAATCTCTATATCGTACTCTTCCAAAAATCCAGTAAAAGAATCTACGGCAATTTCCATGCCGAGACGCTGTGGAAATCCATATGAGCCCGTTGCAAGCAGCGGAAAAGCAATAGATTTACAATTATAATCTACCGCGAGCTGTAGCGCATTATCGTAGCATGCCCGTAAAATATCAGCCTCGCCTTTGGCACCTCCTTCCCACCGAGGACCGCTTGCATGTATTATATACTTCGCATTCAAATCAAACGCCGGCGTAACGACAACTTCGCCCGGTGCGAGATAACCGATTTTCTGACGCTCTGCCAAAAGTTTCTCCCTCCCGGCAGCATTATATATGGCCGAATCAACCCCCGAACCTACTGTTACCTTTGGGTTCGCTGTATTAACAACGGCATCTGCTTTTACCTTTGTAATATCATTTCTGATAATTTGAAATGGCATCTTTGCTACCTAATCGCTCCTCTTAAATATAACTCCGCGCATCCCTTACTTAAAAACCGGGTCAAATGGCCCGGTTTTTATGACCGAATTACGGTCTCATGGAAAAATTGTGGCTAAATATGCTGCTGATCGTTATTTGTTATACTTTACATCTACTTCTCCGATAATCGGTATATACCTTTTGTCTTTGCTGCAACTTTACCTTTTTCTGAATCGTACAAAGAACTCATTACTGACACACTGTTTTCTCCCATGCGTCCTATTGCCGTTTCTACCATAACATGATCCCCTGTAGAAATCCGTCTTACGAAATCAACATAATTACTTTCTGCACTTGGTATTCCGGTTCTGGTAAAGCAATTAATTGCAAGTTCTATAGCCACTTCCTGCATAGCCTCAGCTATAAAACTGCTAAGATATCCGTGTAAGTTCTTTTGCCATTCAAAAATAGGATACTTTAAAGTGATAATCTGATGCTCCTCATCAAACAAAAATAATGCAGGCTGTAAATGCCCGATAAAAGTGTTGGCTTGACACACATTTATTTTGTACAGTTCGTTAACAAGCCATGTTTCGTTATCAATCTCTGTCAAATTGGAATCCCCCTCCTTTGACACTCATCAGGCAGGCATATTTAGCCAGTGCAATCCTCCCATAAGTCTACTTTATCAGAAAATTACGATATTTCAAGCAATTTTTTCAAAAAATATTTCAACACGCCCTCCACAGCCTGTGTTTTCCTCCTCCGAAACCGTCCCGTATTCTTTTAATACAAAGGATTTTTCATTGTCTGATAACATTTTTTTTGCGGTTTTAAACACTTCACTTTCTATATAGCCGCCGCCAATGGTACCCACATTTACGCCATTGTCTCCAATTAGCATCCTGGTCCCAACACTTCTTGGTGCTGAACCTGATTTTGAAACAATAGTAGCCAGAACGCAGACTACTCCCTCATCTTTATTCTTTTTTAGACCGGCAATTATATCACTCCATGGTTCTCCCTTAAAACACCTGTTTTTTACAGAAATTATTTCCCCTATTACAGATACCGCTATTTCTTCCGGTGTCTCTGCCCCAATGTCTATCCCGATAGGAGCATGTATTTTCCCTGCGTCATATCCCCGGGCCTTCATCTCATCCTTTGCTCTTTGGCATCTTTTTTTCGAGCCCATCATTCCGATATAGGCAGCTTCCTTTTTCATTGTTTTATCAAGGCAGGCTATATCCCTGCTATGGCCCCTTGTAACAATTACAAAATATGTATTCTCATCAGAAACAATACTCTCAAGAGCCTCTCCAAACTCCATGCAAAGTCCGGCTACTCCGGCCGATTCTTCTGCTCCCTTTAAAAATTCTTCTCTTTCATCAATAACCGTTACATCAAATCCGATTTTTTTCCCGAGAGCAGCTACGGCTTCACCCACATATCCGGCTCCGCAGATAACAAGCCTGCTCCGCTTTACAAGCCTCTCCTTAAAAAACCTGTCGTTGCCGGCAATAGGCTCATTTATTATATTATTATTTAATAATTCATTTTCGCACAACAAATCATCGCTTTTCCATATGGTTTTGCCACCTGCCTTTATCAGTCTTTTCCCAATATCCGGACCGTCAATACAGGTATATAATTCTTCTCCTCCATTTATGCACTCATACCAATCCATCATATTATTTAAATCCTCTTGTAATAAACTCTCTGGCCTGCTCTATATATTTATTTGCAAGAACAGCATCAGGCACCTTATATAAAAAGCTTTTTACTCTCAGCGTAGCCTTTAGATGCACCTTGCCGATTCCCGAAAGCCTGTGTTTTGCATACTCCGCAAAAAACCTTTCTCTTTCTTCCTCGAGTTTTTCCTCTCTTCTCTCCTGAAGATTTTCCATAAAGGTTTCCATATGCTCATCTATGGCATCACTAACATCGATTATATACTTTTCAAAATCCGTAAGAGCTGATATTGTCAAAGTGGCATCTATCGCAAATATCATCATAAATATAAGAGCCACTATCTCAAAAAAAGGCTGTGGAATCATACTGTTTAGCTTGTTTGTGGCCGGGTAAATCAAATATATAACCAAAAGCCCGGCAACTCCGAATAAAAAAGACGCAGGCAGGCACACCCTGCCGTTTATATTAAGCGGCAGATTTGAATAGTCCCACCACTTTGCATGGAATTTTTTTTCAAGCAATAACGAGGTAGCATACTCAAGTACAAAACTTCCAAAAAAAGCGATAACAAAAATCTGCCACCATCTTAGCTCATATCCTCCGCTGGCTTTAGTAATAATATCGCAAACCGCAATTATTGACACGGCTCCGGTCCCGTATATCGGGCAAATCGGCCCATATAAAAATCCTCTGTTTTCCCATTCCCCCGTATAAAGCATCCCATATACCGTCTCAAATATCCATCCAAAGACGCTGAATATTATAAAAAACACAAAATATCTGCAAATCATAATTATCTCCTTTTAAACAAGGTTTCTATAAGTGAGCAGTATTTATCCGTCAGTACCAGTATTACCGCCTCTCTTTCCTTTGGTATTTTGGTAATGTTTATCGGCCACATATGCCCGCCTATAATTCTCTGTATCTTATCACTGACTCCAAAATACGTCACAGCATTTTTTCTGGCTCTTTCCGCGTGCCCCGTTGCATGACCTTTACTTTTTTCTGTCGAATAATGCCAGTCGTATAAATAAAAATCATGTAAAAATGCTCCGACAACAAGAGCCTCCTCATCTGCTCCAAGTTTAAGTTTCCTGTTTATCCAAAAACAATGTTTTGCTACATCTTCACAATGCTCATAGGTGGAAATTGCGCCATGCTGAATGTATTCTTTCATCTCAAGAACAGCAGGATGATTTTTATAATCTTTTAAAATATTTTCAAATTCTTTGTTTTCTTCCTCTGTCAGCTTCATTAATACTACCTTTATCCTGGAAAATACAACAAGAAAGCATGTTGCTTGCAACATGCTCGCGCCGAGCGCGGTTGCTGAAGGCAACATATTCCTATCGCGCGAGTGCGCATCCATA
>CAJOOU010000262.1 GCA_905236735.1 uncultured Eubacterium sp.
GAGGGTGGTATAAACCGCCCCCAGCCTGATGAACTGCTTAAAATACTTAAAAAGGCATTATGCAATTGTGACCTATCCGGTCTGTAAGCTTGGTTTGACAAATCCTCTTATTAAAGGTACAATAATGACTATCCGCGCAGCCGGGGAGTTAGCGGCTCCCTCTGCCACAAGTCCGCTCTAGGTGGGGTGATATCCTGCCCCGGGCCTTTTGAAGGTATGGCTGCCTATGGTAAGTGGTGTTGAAGTCCGGGTCCTTAAGCGGCGGAAACCCGTGAACCGTGTCAGGTCAGGAATGGAGCAGCACTAAGCGGGACCTTTCGGGTGCCTTAGGGGTGCCTGGGCCGAGCTAACTGCCACAGTAACGCATATCTTCCTGGTTCAAAGCAGGATGCGCGGTATAAAGTCACTTAAAGGAAGAGCCCTGACTCTTCCTTTTATTGTATACAGCGCTAAATAATATGATGAAAATAGAAGATTATTACAACAAATTCAATGAAGACAAAAGACTTTTATCCCGTCACGGTCAGGTAGAATACCGTATTTCCATGAAATACATCCATGACTGTTTAAAACCCGGAGATAAAATCCTTGATATAGGTGCGGCCACCGGCGGTTACAGCATTCCGCTTTATGAAGAGGGCTATGATGTAACAGCAGTTGAACTCGTCCAGCACAACCTCGGCCGCCTTAAAACAAAATGCCCCGGAGTAAAAGCCTTTAAGGGCAATGCCGTAAAGCTCAAACGCTTTGAGGATGACAGCTTTGACCTTACTCTGCTTTTCGGACCGCTTTATCATCTGATAAGCTTTGAAGACAAACTCCGCGCTCTAAATGAAGCCAAACGCGTCACAAAACCGGGTGGCTTTATTTTGGTCGCCTATATTATGAACGAATACAGCGTTCTTACCTATGGATTTAAAGAGCAGCATATCCTGGAACTAATCGAAGATGAAAGAATTGACGACACCTTCAGAGTTGCGCCCAAAGAAGGGGAGCTCTATGACTATGTGAGACTCTCGGATATAGATGAGCTTAATAAAAAAGCAGGCCTTACGAGAGTAAAAATCCTTTCTCCCGACGGATCTGCCAATTATATGAGACCTTTTTTAAACAAGCTTACAGATGAGGAATTCGAACTGTTTGTAAAGTACCAGCTTTCCGTATGCGAAAGACCGGAACTCCTCGGCGCCGGCGGCCATATACTTGATATTGTAACCGCCAAATAAAAAAACTGCGAGTATCTTCGCAGTTTTTTTAGCCACAAGCCTACCTTATATCATTTTGTTTCAAATACAATAATTACAAATCAATACTTATAATTTCACCGATATAGATTTTTGATTCAGTTTACATCTCTTTATTCTCTTATACTCTTAAACCAGTTTTCATTCACTATAAGCCTATGCCAACTATTACAAACGGCTACTTTTCCAAAAATATATACCTTATACTCCTCTCTGGTTTTATCCTTTAACACATATACAATGTTTACAGAATATCCCCCAGCATAATCCTTCGATCCTAAATATATACCGTTCTCTTTTAAAGCTTTATAAAAACCCTCTATCTTTTCTTCGGTATCCAATTCAACTGTTTTTTTATTATTAAGAGTTTCTGTTGGTTCGAATGTCAATATGATTTTTTCAACTTCATTTTTATTTGGAAAAAGGCCATATGAATGAAACCATATATAATATCCACTTAAAACGATGCATATTATCGTTACTAATAAAATCTTCTTCTTCATAACTATATCCACTGGGCTGAGTAGTCAGCTAATTTCATAGTATTTCCTGAGTATGTGCTTATGAATTTCCATGTTGTTCCTGAATAAGTGCCGGATGTATACGATGAAGTTGTCGGATTAGGATTCATAACCGAAAAAGTAGAACCAGCTGTGTTTATCCCTCTTATTACAACTGCGTGGCCATTTCCAGAATGTGTAAACCTCGCGTAAATAGGGTAACCTCCTTTTAAATTTGACAACACCGTTGACGATGTAAGCTGTGTATATGAAGCATTTGAATAATACAGTCCATAGTTTTTTAAATATACGGTTACTGCACCTGTTGTTTGCGCATTGGTAGTTCCAACATATCCAGTTATATTTAATGCCGTATAACTAGTTGATTTTACGTAGTTAATTATTGATGCCATGGCACATGCCCAACAATATGTTGTATCTTCCGGTTGCTTTATTAATGGTACAGCCAAATAACAGCTTTTGCTTGTAGCTCTAAGTTTTAAAGGAACATATAATTCAATCTGCTCCCCAAATTCCCCCATATCGATTTTATTATCTAACGATTTCGCATTCAGTTTTCCCCTACTGCTGTTGTCTGCCTCAAAACTGCAAATACTCGTTAGATTATCATTTGATAAGATATACAGATTAGATTTGTCGTAAATTAAACACACTTTATCATCTTTTTCAACGTATGAATTTATTTCAGACACATAGTCTGTCGACAATTGTACATAATAATCATCATCGGATTGATCCACCCAAAAAAGAGACACTATTTCTGTATCATCGCATATTACTGGATATAAACTTATTTCTAGCCTGCTACACGAACCATTTTCTAAATACTCATATATAGGTATTTCTTCGCCAATTATATAAGTGCGATTTTTCACTCCGGAAATACCATACAAATCTGCTTCTTTCTGGGCATCTGTAAGCAAATCAATCATTTTTTCCTGTAATTGTTCATCTGGCAAATCATCAGTTGATGCCTTTGCCTCAAATGGAATCATCAGAATAATCAATGCCGCAATTATTCCCAAAACTACTTTTTTTCCCATAAAAACCTCCTAATAATCTTTCTCCAAATATTATCTCACTACCTTGATACATTTAAATACTTATTTTTTACGTTTTCGGCCATAACCATTTCCAAAAATCTACTCCGCAGATCATAAGCGCTCCTCCTTTCCCCATAAATACATATTTTCTGTTCCTTTATTAATCATAAATGCTTTATTATATTTCTTCAATACCGTTCAGCCCGTCTCAGCTACATCTTAGCCCA
>CAJOOU010000263.1 GCA_905236735.1 uncultured Eubacterium sp.
CATACTCAACGTGAGCGGTCTGGATCGTGATGCCGCGCTCTCTCTCTTCGGGGGCTTTATCGATGTTTGCAAAGTCGACAAACTGGTTGCCCGGGCACGGAACTCTCTGTGCAAGAACTTCCGTGATGGCTGCGGTCAGAGTCGTTTTGCCGTGGTCGACGTGGCCGATCGTGCCGATATTGCAATGCGGTTTGGTTCTCTCAAACTTTTCTTTTGCCATTGTTAAATTTCCTCCTTAATACACCTCATTGGGCTAACTTAATAATACTCGACTCAAAGTTCCGCTAATCCTCATTATATTAGTAAAATCAGCCTTTTTCAAGTCTTTTTTGTTTATTTGATTCTTATTTGCGTCTGTCCGCAATAATTTTTTCCTGTACCTGCTTCGGAGCCTGCTCATATTTCTCAAAGAACATTGAGTAGTTACCACGACCCTGTGTCTTTGAACGAAGGTCTGTAGAGTATCCGAACATTTCAGCAAGCGGTACGAATCCACGGACAATCTTTCCACCGCCGAGGTCATCCATACCTTCAATTCTACCACGACGGGCATTGATATCGCCGATAACATCACCCATGTATTCTTCCGGCATTGTAACCTCGACTCTCATGATAGGCTCTAAGAGAACCGGGTCAGCCTTAGCCATAGCATCCTTAAACGCCATAGATCCGGCAATGTGGAATGCCATTTCTGATGAATCGACTTCATGGTAAGATCCGTCGTAAACTGTAGCATGTACACCTACAACAGGGAATCCTGCAAGAATACCTGACTGAGTAGCTTCTTCGATACCTTCTCCGACTGCCGGGATGTATTCCTTAGGAATATTACCACCAACAACCTCGGAATCAAACTTGAAGAGTTCTTCTCCGTTGGCATCCATTGGCTCGAAACGAACCTTACAGTGTCCATACTGTCCACGACCGCCGGACTGCTTAGCATATTTGCTGTCCACATCAACTGGCTTTGTAAATGTTTCTTTGTATGCAACCTGAGGAGCACCTACATTAGCCTCAACCTTGAACTCTCTAAGGAGACGATCAACGATAATCTCTAAGTGGAGCTCACCCATACCTGCGATGATTGTCTGACCTGTTTCCTGGTCAGTATGAGCACGGAATGTAGGATCTTCTTCTGCAAGTTTTGCAAGAGCCTCGCCCATCTTGCCCTGTCCTGCCTTGGTCTTCGGCTCGATAGCGAGCTCGATAACCGGCTCAGGGAATTCCATTGACTCTAAGATAACCGGGTGCTGCTCATCACAGATTGTATCACCTGTAGTAGTAAGCTTAAATCCTACTGCCGCAGCTATATCTCCCGCATAAACTTTGTCAAGCTCTTCTCTCTTGTTGGCGTGCATCTGAAGGATACGACCCACACGCTCTTTTTTGTCCTTAGTAGCATTAAGTACATAAGAACCCGAATTTATTGAACCCGAATATACTCTGAAGTAAGCAAGCTTACCTACGAACGGGTCAGTCATAATCTTGAATGCTAATGCTGCGAAAGGTTCATCATCTGATGAATGTCTCTCAACTTCGTTACCGTCAAGGTCAACACCCTTTATAGCCGGGATGTCAGTCGGTGCCGGCATGTAGTCAAGAATCGCATCAAGAAGCTTCTGTACACCCTTGTTTCTGTAAGCACTACCACAGCAAACAGGTACTGCGCTGCACTCGCATGTGCCTTTTCTAAGAGCAGCCTTCATATCTGCGATACTCGGCTCTTCTCCTTCAAGGTACTGCATCATAAGGTCGTCATCAAGCTCGCAAACTTTCTCAACAAGCTCTGTGTGATAAAGTTCAGCCTCATCCTTCATTCCATCCGGAATGTCAATGATTGAAATATCATCACCCTTATCATCATTATATATATATGCTTTCATTTCGAAAAGGTCGATGATTCCCTGGAATTCATCTTCCTTACCGATTGGAAGCTGAAGAACGATTGCGTTCTTTCCAAGTCTCTCACGAATCTGGTCTACAGCTCCGTAAAAGTTCGCTCCGAGTATGTCCATCTTGTTGATGAAAGCCATACGAGGAACATTGTATGTATCAGCCTGACGCCATACATTCTCTGACTGCGGCTCAACGCCACCCTTTGCACAGAATACACCTACAGCGCCGTCAAGTACTCTAAGTGAACGCTCAACTTCTACTGTAAAGTCAACATGTCCGGGAGTATCAATAATATTGATACGATGCTCTAATGCTCCGGCCTTTGGCTTGCAGTTTTCCTGCTCAGTCCAGTGACATGTAGTAGCGGCTGAAGTAATTGTGATACCTCTTTCCTGCTCCTGCTCCATCCAGTCCATGGTAGCAGTACCTTCATGAGTATCACCGATTTTATAGTTTACACCAGTATAATAGAGGATACGCTCTGTAAGTGTTGTCTTACCCGCATCGATATGAGCCATAATACCTATATTTCTGGTTCTCTCCAATGGATATTCTCTTCCAGCCAAGGTGTTTCCTCCTTAATTTACTTAACGAAAATTAGAATCTGTAATGAGCGAAGGCCTTGTTTGCCTCTGCCATCTTGTGCATATCTTCTTTTCTCTTTACAGATGAGCCTGTATTGTTAGCTGCATCCATAATCTCATTTGCCAATCTTTCTTCCATCGTCTTCTCACTTCTCTGACGAGAATACATTGTGAGCCAGCGAAGGCCAAGAGCCTGTCTTCTGTCCGGACGAACTTCGATCGGCACCTGATATGTTGCTCCACCGATTCTTCTTGCCTTAACTTCAAGTACAGGCATAATGTTGTTCATAGCCTCTTCGAATACTTCTACTGCAGGCTTTTCGGTTTTTTCAGCAACTTTCTCAAATGCTCCGTATACAATCTTCTGAGCTACGCCCTTCTTACCATCTAACATAATGTTATTGATAAGCTTTGTAACTACCTTGTTATTGTAAATCGGATCTGCTAAAACTTCTCTTTTTTGAGTATGTCCTTTACGTGGCACGTTACTTCCCTCCTTAGTTATTTTTACTAATTCATCGGTACTCACATGTGTCGTTCTAATGTGTTTCATGCCGGAAATTTATTCCGAAACGGAATGTGAAAATATTTCCAACACTAATAACCTTAGTTCTGTTATGGTTACCTGATTTGTCTGGATACTAACTTATTTCCGGCTTACTTCTTAGGACGCTTAGCGCCGTACTTAGAGCGAGCCTGCTTTCTGTTAGCAACTCCGGCAGTATCGAGTGTTCCACGGATAACATGGTATCTGCAACCAGGTAAATCCTTTACTCTTCCGCCTCTTACCAAAACAACGCTATGCTCCTGAAGGTTGTGACCTTCGCCCGGGATATAGCTTGTTACTTCAATTCCGTTTGAAAGACGAACTCTGGCGATCTTACGAAGAGCTGAGTTAGGCTTCTTAGGTGTAGCAGTCTTTACAGCTGTGCATACGCCTCTCTTCTGTGGAGAAGATGTAGCTGTCTGCTTCTTCTGAAGTGAGTTGTAGCTCACCTGAAGTGCAGGTGCTGTAGATTTCTTTACAGAAGTCTGTCTTCCTTTACGAACGAGCTGGTTAAATGTTGGCATTCCTTTCACCTCCTGTTTTATTTTATCTGCAAAAAGCTGATGTTTCCGCGGGTTTGCGGGATCAGAATTCCCGCGCACCAAAAGAACACACAGTTTTTGTGCATGCCGTAGTATTTTATCCTTATAAAATGCGGATGTCAAGGGAAAAATTAAAAAAAAGCCCAAAAAACAAAGAACGCTGCTTTCCGTAACCCAAGCAGCATTCCCGTTATTCATAGCAGCTTATGAGGAAGAAATCCAAATGAGGAAGAATTTCAAAAGTCAAAACATCCGAAACTTACCTGAATTTATCTTACTTAAATATACCTCGAAGCAAGCTTTGCTTCATATTCCTTGATATATCTCTGTCTCTTGATCGGATGCCAGATGAGCGAGGAGTC
>CAJOOU010000264.1 GCA_905236735.1 uncultured Eubacterium sp.
CTCCTGCTGTTCCTACTGTCACAATCTTGGGAACCATCTTATAATTACTTGAGTTGATTACCTCTCTACTGGTCTCAACCCCATTTTCTTTAACTATCTTCCAAAGCTGCGCCTTATATCCAAGATGTGCTGACTGAGTCTTCACTGAGCCAAGGGCTGTTGAAGAATCTGTCACAAACTGATCTGCTGAAGCAGGCGTTGTCTCCAAAACTTCACTCTCAAAGGATACTGATCTTCCCGAATCTCTTGTTTCAACACCGTAAATTGTAAATGTGATGTGCTTGTCAGAAGTTGTATAACCTTCTATATATATAGGATATTCCGTGCTGTTTACAAACTTAAAGTTCTTACCACCAGACTCGGCAATAGCTGCATCTGCAGATGGAGAAACATAGGTTACTATCATAGAGTGATTATGACGCTCAGTAACTTCAAGCTCTGCAAGTAATACTGCATTGTAAAGAGTTGTGGAAACCTGACAGATACCACCGCCAACACTCTCAACCACCAGGCCATTCAGGTATGATCCGGCAGGAAAATATCCATTTGCCTCTGTAAATGGGGTTATAGTATCAAGTACAGAGAACTCTTCTCCCGGATAAATCGTAGAACCGTTTATAAGAGAGCACCCGTTTGCCACATTAGCGCTTCTTGCTGCACCCGAAGACTTGTAGCTTGTTGTATAGGTTCCAAGAATATCTCTGACCTTGGAAAGCTCTTCCTCACTTCCAAGTGGCTCATCTTCCTCAAAAACAAGCTGAACCACATTGGCATCGGCAGCCCAGGTATTTTGAACAAATTCCTTAAGTGCTTTTATTGACTCATCTACATTTACTACATAACCAGCCTGACCTTCCGTAACCTGAAAGCCATCCGCGGTCTTATGAAGCTCATAATTAACCTTTTCCTGGTCAAAAGATGTGCTGCATCTGTCTATAACAGCTTTTACTGCTTCATCGTCGAAGCCATATTCAATTTCATAGGTGAAACCTGATTTTTCAAGATCTTTGAGAGCTTTATACCTCTGAATGATATTGCCGCCATGTCCCAATGTATAGGCCTCATCAATAACCTCCGGATTGTTCCAGGTTATCCCGAGCTCAGAAGCAGCAATTGTAAGATTCTTATCTTCACCTGCTGAAAGCGTTATTTCACTATTTAGAAGACCTTCCATGTAACTGTACACTGAGCTTTTGGCCTCATCTACAGTCATGCCTGAAACATCAATGGGTCCAACATGTACACCATCTGCAATAGTGGACTGATCGGTAGCCTCTGATAAAACAGAAGGACTTAAAACAAACAAAAGAAAAAGAAGGACTAATCCTCCAAAAAATTTTTTCATAACGCTTCCTCTGTGCTATGATGAAAATACAACCAACGATTTTTACTGAAAGGATATTATAGATGAAATTACCCTTTTTCGCAAGTTTCATTGTAATCTGCATTATCACCAATCTCCTGATGCGCAGGGTGTCGCGAAAGGAGGAAGAGCGGGAAGAAAATTTTTGGGAAACGGAAAGACGTGCTAATAATGTCAGAAAAAAAAGTCTCGACAATCTTGACTACGTCCACATCCCCATTTCACTGCTTCCCTTTGACACAGCAGGCACGAATAGTGACCTTCAAAGCGCCGAGGCTCAGGTGAGAGCTCTTGAAAATGAAAAAATAGTAAATTTTACCGGAATCACCAACACTGACCTTAAGCTTGAGTATGGAACAGCCAATATAACCGCTCTTACCCAGTATGATCAGAACTATACTTCACTGGTCAGAGCTCTTCAGAACTGGGGTGAGCTTTTATATAAGGAAGGGCGATTTGAGGACGCTCAGACTGTTTTAGAATTTGCTGTAAAGACAAGAACCGATATAACCGCAACATACCGCCTTTTGGTCGACTTATACAAAACCAAGCTTGGACTTACCGAAGATGAAATCACTCACAAACTGGAAAGTCTTAAGCCCATAGCCAAAAACCTGAATTCTCTTAGTAAAAACACGATTTTATCCATAATCGATCCAAACGAAAAGCCTGCCTGATGCGCAGGCTTTTTTAACATTTTGACAGGTATATGAAACAAAGAGATATAGAAAAGAAAGTACCTTAAGGTTAATATATAAGCACACGAAAACAAAACTTATGGGTTTTTCTTAAGGAGGTTATATGACCAGACAGGAAATGAAAAAAGCCGTTCTTGATAATTTTGAGAACGCTTTTGGAAAAAACGACAATGTAAAAGCATACTTTGCACCGGGAAGGGTGAACCTTATCGGTGAGCACACCGATTATAATGGGGGCCATGTTTTCCCATGTGCTTTGACCATTGGAACTTATGGTGCTGCTGCAAAGAGAAAAGACAATAAACTTAGATTCTTTTCAGTAAACCAGGACAGACTTGGGGTAATAGAAACTTCTTTGGATGATTTAAAGCC